>NZ_JBHXEM010000019.1:33594-104316 GCF_042724755.1 Kitasatospora sp. NPDC127067
CGCCTACACCCCTATGTAGAAATTTTTGCCCCAGAAACCCCCCACACCAACCCCGGTGCGGCCCCCGGGTCCCGGCGGGGGGGGGCCGCGGCCCCGCGCCCACCCTTCCGGCAGTGCCTCGTCGGTCCGGGCCCGTGCCGGTGCGCCGCCCGTGCGGTGCCGTCCTCACCACCGGAGCCCCCCGACGCACGCGGTCGCGGCTCCTGCCGGGCGGCGGCGCCTGTTCGTCCGGTTGCGGGGCCCTCGGCGCCGGTGCTCTCCTGCTGGTGTCAGGCAGTGCGACGATCGGAGCCGATGTGTCGTCCCCCGTTGCCGTTCCACCCCCGGAGGCCGCCGACCGGCTGGCCATCCGCCGGCTGGTCGACGCCTACGCCCACTGTGCGGACCGCCGGGATGCCGAGGGGCAGATGGCCCTGTTCACCGAGGACAGCCGCTTCCTGGTCCACATGGACGCCACGGCCGCCGAACCGACCCAGGAGCTGCGCGGACGCGCCGCCCTCGCACCGGTCTTCGCCGACCTCGACCGGTACCGGGCCACCACCCACTTCAACGGCCAGAGCACCGTGACCCTCGACGGGGACCGGGCCGAGGGCGAGACCTACTGCCTGGCGCACCACGTCTCGTCCGGCCCGGACGACGAGCGCACGATCATGATCGCGTCCATCCGCTACCTCGACCGGTTCGTCAAGCAGGACGGCGGCTGGTTCTTCGCCGAGCGCCGGCTGCTGGTCGACTGGACCGAGACCCGCCCCTGCAGGCCCTGACGCCCTGGCACCCCGGGCGACAATCCGATTGCCTCCACGGAAGGGGAAGTGCGATGGCCACCGACGCGGAGGCCGTGGTCCGGGCCGCCTACCACGCGGCCGAGGGCGACGTCCTCGACGTGCAGGGCTTCATCGACCTGTTCACCGAGGACGGGGTGTTCAACAACGTCGTCGCGGGCGAGAGCTACCGCGGCGAGCACCTCGGCGACCAGGTCGCCTTCATGGGCGCCCTGGCGCCCGACATCCACCGCGAACTCCACCGGGTCCACGTCATGGGCGACGTGGTCGCCGTCGAGCTGACGATCGAGGGCACCGTCACCGGCCCCTTCGAGACACCCGCCGGCACCGTGCGGGCCACCGGCGCCCGGCTCGGCATCCCCACCGCCGACTTCTGGTACGTCCGGAACGGGAAGGTCAAGGAATTCAACTGCTACGTCGGGCTCAGCGTCATGCTTGCCCAGCTGGGCGTGCACCCCGACTTCGCCTCCGCCGTCACAACCCCCTGACCACCTCCGGAAGCACGGGTACGGCACCCGACCGCCGGCAGCCGAGCACGCCGAAGCCGTCGCCTCGCCACGCCAACCGCGACAAATGTTGAGTTTTCAACTATAGTCAGGGGTGCCAACCAGGCGATCCGACCGCACGAGGAGGAACCATGGAGCAGTCCGTCACCGACAACACCGAGAAGTCCCGGTTCGAGATCCAGGACGACGGCGAACTCGCCGGCTTCGCCGAGTACCACCGCTCCGGCAACGAGATCGCCTTCATCCACACCGAGATCGACCCCCGCTTCGAAGGCCGCGGCCTCGGCAGCCGGCTGGCCCGCGCCGCCCTGGACGCCGCACGCGACCAGCAGCTCGCCGTCCTCCCCTACTGCCCCTTCATCCGCGGCTGGATCACCAAGCACCCCGAGTACGCCGACCTCGTCCCCGCCACCCACCGCGCCCGGTTCGGCCTCTGAACCCCGAAGCCGAAGGCGCCGGGCGGTCGGCGGGATCCGCTGCCGGCCACGGTCCGCCCGGATCAGCGGTGGCGCCGCTCCACCGCCTCGTACTCCACCGCCTCGTACTCCGCCGGGGGCCTCAGCCGGCGGTCGCGAGCAGGCCCTCCGAGAGCGTCCACAGCCGCCGGGCGCCCTCCGGGTCGACGGCGTAGCGGGCGACACCGAGCAGGGTGCCGGTTCGACGGTCCACCGTCCCGGTCTCGTTGCAGTCGGCGAAGTAGCGTCCGCCGACGCCGTCGAGCAGGGGCGAGGTGGCCAGCAGCACCGAGGTGGCGGCACCCTGTTCGACGGTCTTGAGCAGCTCGTCCGGGACCGTCCCGCTGCCGCGGCCGCCTTCGGTGTGGCGCTGGAGGTTGGTGTAGATGGCGCCGGGCATCAGGGCGTTGGCGGTGATGCCGTCCTCGGCCCAACGGCGGGTGGCCTCCACCGCGAAGAGGACGTTGGCGGTCTTGGACTGGCCGTAGGCGAGCCACGGGTCGTACGGGCGGAAGGCGAAGTGGACGTCGTCCCACACGATCGGCGACCGCTGGTGGGCGCTGGAGCTGACGGAGACGATGCGGGCGGCGCTGGCGGCGGCGAGCGCGTGGTGCAGTCCGGTGGCGAGGGCGAAGTGGCCGAGGTAGTTGGTGGCGAACTGCCACTCCCAGCCCTGCTCGGTGTACCGCTCCGGGCAGGCCATCACGCCGGCGTTGTTGACCAGGATGTGCAGCGGGCCCTGCCAGGCACCGGCGAGTGCCCGGACGGAGGCCGGGTCGGTGAGGTCCAGGTGGGCGACGTCCAGGTCCCGGTTGCCGGTCGACTCGGCGATGGTCCTGGCGACGCGCCGGTCCAGGGCCGTGCCGGAGCGGACCAGTTCGCCGTACAGCACGGGGTCGACCGGCGTGGCGAACACCAGGTCCAGGACGGCCCGGGCGGCCACCGCGGGCGGCCGGGCGGTCCGGCCGTGGTCGCCGAACCACGGCCGGGCGGTCGCGGTGTCGACCATGCCGGGGCAGACGGCGGCGATCAGGATGTCGGCGGCGAGGTCGCGCTCGCGCCGCTCGGCGGCCACCGCCCGTACGGCGGCGACCTGGGCCACCTTCGAGGGCACGTTCAGCCAGTGCGGCCGCCCCGCCTCCTCGGCGGTGCGGTGGTGGACGGCGCTGCGCCAGGACTCGGCGGCGTACTCGACCTGGTCGAGGTCGGCGCCGTCGAACAGGTGCCGCAGCCGGGCGTCGAGGCGGCCGAGGGTGCCCAGGCTGCCGGCCACCACGAGCAGCCGGGCGCCAGGGCGCAGCTGCGGGGCGAAGTCGCGGCAGCACGGCGTGGGTGGCGGTGTTGGAGAGTTCAATCCGCTCGACGCGGCCAGCAGGTCATCATCTGGCCGGCGACGGTGTGGAGCGCTTCGCGCGGCACACCCGAGACGGCCTGGACGGCGAGCCCTTGGACGAGCGTGACCAGGAGCCGCGCGAGGGCCGAGGGGTCGGAGCCGGGAGGCAGGCCGTCGGCGGCGGGGAAGGAGCTCAGCCGGTCGGCCAGGCACGTCACCCCGTCCTCCCGGAGCCTGGCCAGGTAGTCCCGGGCCTCGGCCGAGCGAGGGCTCACAGCGAGCGCGCCCTGCACGACCAGGCAGCCGTGCGGGGTGTTCTCCCCGGCGACCGCCTCCACGGCGGAGTGCAGGACAGTGCGCGCCAGCGCCTCGGCGGTCGGCTGGTCGAGGGCTGCCTGCAGATAGGCTCCCGGGCCGGCCATGTAGCGTTCGACCGCCTTCCGGAAGAGGGCCTCCTTGTCCCCGAACGCCGCGTAGATGCTGGGGGCGCTCATCCCCATGGCCGCCGTGAGCTCGGCCATGGCGGTGCCCTCGTAGCCCCGCGTCCAGAAGGTCAGCATGGCCGCTTCCAGCGCGAGTTCGGGGTCGTAGCCGCGGGGTCGACCACCCGGCATGAGCCTTTCCTGCCTTTCCTCACCCATCGGCGTTCGGCGACCCCATGGAGAGTTGAGGCCTCCCTCAGCCTATCGACGGTCCTGTTGACACGTCCCCACGCGCGCGGAATAGTTTAGTAACGATCGTTAGGATACTCTGCTCGGCAACGCAGGAGAGGCCATGAGCCTGATCGATCCCTACGTGACGGACCCCCGGTACACCAGGCGCGGCGCGGTCTACGTGCCCTCCGGACAGGGGGAGACGGCCTGGGTGTTCGCCGACACCTACACCCTCAAGGTCGGCGGCCAGGAAACCAACGGGGCGCTGACGTTCCTGGAAGCGACGGTGCCGCCCGAGGGCGGGCCGGCGCCGCACGTCCACAACGACCACGACGAAGCGTTCTACGTGATCTCCGGGGAGCTGGAGTTCCTCAACGGCGACGAGACCGTCACCGCCGGGCCCGGCGGCTTCTTCTTCGTCCCGCGCGGCACCCGGCACCGCTTCCGCAACCGCGGCTACCACGCGGCCAAGATGATCTTCTTCTTCACCCCGGGCGGCATCGAGGAACTCCTCCTCGCCGACGCCACACCGGCCCGGCCCGGAACGGCCCCGCCCGTCCGGCAGCTCAGCATCGCGGAACCCCCGACGGAGCTGATGGAGCGCTACGCCACCGAGATCCTCCCCGACCCCAGCTAGAACCACCGAGACGACTCGGCCGCCCGCGCAACACGATCCCGCACGGCACGGGCGGCACGCATGGCACGGGCAGTAGGCGCCGTAGCTGGGCATGGTTCGCGGTCCTTTCGGGCACGGACACGGAGGTGGCGGCTGTGCGAGCCCGCCGGCCCCGGTGTCGGGGGTGCGGTGATCGAGCCGATCACCGTCACCGACCCCGGGTGCGGATCGTTCAGCCTGCTGGCGGCCCTGCCCGATGACCGCCGGGGGCCGGGACCCGGAAGGAAGAACATGGAGCTCGTCGGAGACACCGCCATCGTCACGGGCGCGTCGAAGGGCATCGGCTACGCGATCGCCGACCGCCTGATGAGCCGTGGCGCCGACGTGGTCGTCACTGCCCGCAACCGGTCCGAACTCACCGCGGCCGCCGCCCGGCTCACCGCGGCCCACGCCGACGACGGGACCCGGGCCGTCCCGGTGGTCGCCGACGTCAGCAGGTCCGCCGACATGACGGCCCTGTTCGACCGGGCCATCGCCGAGCTCGGCAGCGTCGGCATCCTGGTCAACAACGCCGGCAACAGCACTTTCGACCTGACCGAGAACCTGCCCGAGGACGACTTCGACGCGGTCGTCGCCACCCATCTCAAGGGCACCTACCTGGGCACCAAGGCCGCGATCAACCACATGAAGACCATCGGCGGCGGGGTGATCGTCAACCTCGGCGCGGTCGACGGTTTCGCCACCACCCGCGGCAACGCCCACTACTCGGCCGCGAAGGCCGGCATCGCCAAGTTCACCGAAGCCACTGCCCTGGAAGCCGGCCGGTACGGCATCCGGATCAACGCCGTGGCGCCGGGTGCGGTGCAGACCCCGCTGGCCCAGGAGTTCACCACACCGGAGTTCGAGGCAGCCTGGCACCGCACCTTCGCCATCGACCGGATGGGCCGGCCGGACGACATCGCCAAGGCCGTCGTCTTCCTCGCCTCCGACCACGCCGACTGGATCACCGGCATCACCCTGCTCGTCGACGGTGGCACCCACCTGCGCGGCCTGCCCGACTACGCCGACTTCCTGCTGCCCGGCGCCTGACCGCCTCGTGGTGGTGCGCGGGGCGGCACGATGACGGACCGTCAGCCGGTCGCTCGCCCGTTGGGATGGCGGGGAGAGGTCGACCGGAACCCGGCAGGCAACCGGACGGGGCGGGCCAGTTCGCGGGCGCCGGCGTCCAGACGGAGCCGCTGCACGAGACGGCCCACCGTCGCGCCTTCCCCCTCGAAGAGCCGGTGCAGGTAGCGCACGGAGATGTGGTGGGCCCGGGCAACCCGCTCGGGCGACAGTTCCGGGTCGCCCAGGTGGTGGACGATGTACTCCCGCACCCGCCGGACCAGATGGGCGTTGCGGGCGCCGAAGTCCCGCACGCGCGCTACCGGATTGGCGTGGGGACGCGACGACGCCTCGGGTCATCTGACGGTCCTCCCGGAACAGACGACCCGCCGATCCTCTCCGGCAGGTTCACCACCGGAGGAGGCACGGGTGCACGCGGAGCGGCCGTACAGCGACGGCGAGGCGGCCGGCAGTGCGCCGAGAGACAACCACGGATGCGCGCACAGTCCACCACCCCGCCCCGGCCCGAACTAGCTTCGGCCTCCTCACGCAGGCCGGCCGGGCAACGCCACGTAGGCGTCGCAGAGCGGGAAGGCCAGCCACGCTCCCAACCAGACGAAGGCCGGCGCAGCGATGACCGAGCTCCGCGACGGGCGACCGTACGGCACCCCGGACGACTTGTGGTGCCCCTTTCCCTCCCTGACGAACCCCCACGCCGAACAGGCCGACCGGCAGAGCCTGGCGTGGCTGGCGCACCACCGGCTGCTGGACGGGCGCCTCCGGCAGTCCGACCGGATCGGGCGCCAGCGCAGCGGCCACCTGGCGGCACGGACCAACCCCGAGGTCTCCGCCGGGATGCTGCGCCTGCTGTCCGACTGGTACGTCTGGCTCTTCGCCTTCGACGACGGGTACTGCGAGGACCGCGAACACGGCCATCGCCCCGGGCCGTTGGCCCGCACGACCGCTCTCCTCGCCCGGGTGATCGACCCCGATCCGCCCGGCGGCAGGATGTCCGGCGGCGGGCTGTCCGGACCAGCCGGCGCCTTCGCGACGGCCCTGCGGGAGATCCGGGACCGGGTCGCCGCGCAGGCCTCGCCATCGCAGCTGTTCCGGTGGGAGTGCACGGTCCGCGACTACCTCTCCGCCCAGGTGTGGGAGGCCGCCAATCGCGAGGCGGGCACGATGCCGGGTCTGTCCGAGTACGTGGCCATGCGCAGGCACGCCGGGGCGACGTACACCTGCCTCGCCCTGGTCGACTTCGCGGCCGGCCGCGAAGTCCCGGCCGCGGAGGCGGACGGGCCCTCGCTGCGCAGGCTCAGGGACCTCACGGCGAATCTGGTGAGCTGGGACAACGACCTGTACTCCCACGCCAAGGAGACCGCGGGCGGCCAGGGCCGCCACAACCTGGTCGAGGTCCTCGCCCGCCACCACCGCTGTTCTCCGGCCGAGGCCCGACGGTCGGCCGTCGCCATGCGGGACGCCGAGATGCGCGCGTTCATCGAGCTGAGCCGAACCGTCCGCGCGAACGGCGGCGAGGCGGCCTCCGCGTACGCCCGGAGCCTGGGGCTGTGGCTGCGCGGACACATCGACTGGTCCCGCGGCAGCTCCCGGTTCGACGTGCCGGCCCCCACGGCGAGGCCCTGATGCGCGAGAACGACGCCCCGCCCGTCACGGTGCCGTGCGCGCCGGGCCGCCTGCCCCCGCTCGGACACCTGCTCCCACTGCTGACCGACCCTCTGCCTTTTCTCCAGTCACTGGCCGACCACGGCCCGGTGGTACGGATCCACTTGTGGCGCACGCCGGTTCACGTACTCACCGATCCCGAGCTGGTCCACCGGCTGCTCGTTCAGGACGCCGCGAAGACCGAGAAGGGCTTCGTCTTCGACAAGGCCCGTGGCCTGCTGGGCAACGGCCTGTTCATCTCCGAGGGCGCGTTCCACCTCCGCCAGCGGCGCCTGGTGCAACCGGCCTTCCACCGCGACAGCGTCCGCCGCTACGCCGCGTCGGCCGCACGACTGGCAGCGGCGGCGGTGTCCCGCTGGGGGCCCGAGCGGCCGGCGCCGATCGAGCCGCGGATGCACCGCCTCGCCCGGGACATCGTGGTCGAGGCACTGTTCGCCACCCGCCTGAGCGACGCCCAGAAGGCCCGGATCGACCGGGCCGTGCCCGTGGTCCTCACCGGCTTCGTCCAGCGGGCGCTCTATCCTTCGCCGCTGCTGGAGAAGCTGCCCGTACCGGCCAACCGGCGCTTCGACACGGCGGTCCGGGACCTGCGCACCACGGTGGACGAGATCGTCGCCCGGGCCGCCGTCCGGCACCAGGGCCCGGACGAGACGCTGCTGTCCCTGCTGCTGACCGCCCGCGACGAGGAGACCGGCCTCGCGATGGCACCGGCTCAGGTCCGGGACGAGGCGGTCTCGCTGCTCCTGGCCGGCACCGAGACGACCGCCACCACGCTCGCCTGGCTCTTCCACGAACTCGCCCGGCACCAGGACCTGCAGGACGAGCTGAGCGAGGAGGTGCGCACCGTCGCCGCCGACGGCGCCGTGTCCTGGGAGGACCTGCCGCGCTTGGAACGCACGGGACACGCGATCAGCGAGACCCTCCGGCTCCACACCCCCAACTGGATCCTGATGCGCCGGGCGATGGAGCCGCTCCAGTACGGCGGGGTCGTCCTGCCCCCGGGGGCGGAGGTCCTCTTCAGCCCGACCGCGCTGCACCGCTCCCCAGAGCTCTACCCCGACCCGTCGCGGTTCGATCCCGACCGCTGGCGCCATCCCACGGGCCACGCCCGACCCGGGCTGTTCATCCCCTTCGGCGCGGGCCGGCACAAGTGCGTCGGCGAGTCCTTCGCCCGGGCCGAGATGCTCGTCGTCGCCGCAGCCGTCCTCGCCCGCCTACGACTCCGGCCCGCCACGGCCACCCCCCTCCGGGAGAACGCCAGCGCCGCCACCGTCCGCCCGCGCGGCCCGCTGATCATCGCCGAACCACGGTGAGCAGCCGGGCGCGGCGAAGCCGTCGCTCCGTCACGCATCGACGGCGACATATGCCCTACTGCCCCTTCATCCGCGGCTGGATCACCAAGCACCCCGAATACGCCGGCCTCGTCCCCGCCACCCACCGCGCCCGGGTCGGCCTCTGAACCCCGAAACCGAACGGGGGATTCCCTACTCGTGTCGGTTCCTCACCTGCACCGGTTCCTCGGGGACGGGCGCGGGCGGCGGACGGTCCTTCCCCGCCCGCGCGCGTCGGATGGTCCCGGCTCGAAAGGCGTTCCGTCAGTGCTCGGCGGCCTGTCGGATGAAGTCGGCCACCGCGTCCGGACTGGAGACGTAGACGGCGTGACTGCCGGGCACCTCGGAGGTGCGGGCGCCGGCCCGCTCGGCCATGGCGCGCTGGGCGGGCGGCGGGATCATGCGGTCGTCGGCCGCCACCAGGTACCAGCTGGGCTTGGTGCGCCAGGCGGGCTGGGAGACGGCGCCGGCGAGGGCGTCGACGCCCCACGGAACCTGGGAGTCGGCCATGAAGGCGGCCAGCTCGGCGGGAACGTCGGCGGCGAAGGAGGCGGCGAACTTCTCCCGGTCCAGGAACAGGAAGCCGTCGGGCCCGGGCCGGGTCGGCGAAGGTGGTCCGCAGCAGGTGCAGGGTGTCCGGGACCGCCACGCACCTCGACAGCGTCACGTCGAAGTCGGCCCACAGTTCGCTTCTGCCGCCGTGGACGCAGACCATCAGCAGGGTGGACAACGCTTCGAGAAGAGTGGCGTCGGTCAGATCGTACGGTTCGGGCAGCAGCGAGATCGCGCCGTGCAGCAGCCGGTGGGCGGTGTCGATGTCCCCGTGGCTGTTGAGCAGGTACATCGCGGTGGCCACCGCGGCGGCCGGCGAAGCCGCCTCCGGGGCAACCTGCCGGGCGGTGTCCAGCCGAACCGGCACCTCACGCAGCTCGCCGGTGAGGCTGGCGCCGACGTACGCGGCCTTCGCGAGCCGCCGGGCCTGGTCCGCCCCGGTCGGGCTCAGGTCGGCGGCCCGGACCAGCGCCGCCACAGCGCTCGGCCCGTCGCCCCGGCGGGCACCGAGCTCTGCGGACTCCTCCAGGAGTGCCGCGATCCGTTCGTCCGGCTCGACCGCGGCGAGTGCCAGGTGCCGAACGCGTTGCTCGGCAGCCGCGCCCCAGGCTTCCGCGAGCGCGCGGTGCACATGGCGCCGCTGGTCTCCGGTCGACAGCCCGACGACCGCCGATCGCACGAGCGAGTGCCGGAACTCCAGCCGGCCCGTCGTCTCGTCGATGCGGACGAGTTGTCCGCGCTCCGCCGGGGCCAGGTGCTTCAGGTCGCACCGCCCGGTCACCGCCCGGCGCAGCACCAGCAGGTTGCCTGTGCCTTCCAGCGCCGCCACGAGCAGGAGGTGCCGGGTGACCGCCGGCAGGCCCCTGATCCGCGAGGCGAACGCGGCCTGCAGGCGCTGGGTGAGCGGAAGGCGGGTCGGCAGGGGACTGTCGGCGGCCCGCTGGGCGTCCGTGAGCCCGGTCGGCAGCTCCAGCAGCGCCAGCGGGTTGCCCTCGGCCTCGGCCATCAGCCGGCGCCTCACCCGTGGGGCCAGCGCAGGGAAGCGGCGGACGAGCAGTTCCTCGGACGCGGCCTCGCCGAGGGGCCGCAGCTCGTGCAGGGGGAGTCCGACGTGGTCGAAGAAGCTCTCCTCCCCCGAGCGGACCGCGCAGACCATCCCCGTGCCCGTTCCGGGCAGTCGACGCGCCACCCGCTCCAGGACGACGGCGCTGACGGCGCTGGCCCCGTCGAGCCCACTGCGCGTCGTCCAGCACCATCAGGGTGGGCCGGGTGAGCGAGAGCGACTCCACCAGGCACAGCACCGCCCGCGCCACGTCCTCGTGCCCGGGCGCCGTTTCCCGCTCCAGACCGAGGACCACGGCGAGGGCCGGTAAGTCCGCGGCCGCCGCCCGACACTCGGGAGCCGACGCCACCAACTGTCGCAGGGCACCGTAGCCTGCCTGCGCCCGGAATTGCGCACCCTCGCTCCGCAGTACCCGCAGTCCGGCCGCCCCGCCGGCCCGGCACATCTCGGCGAGCAGCGCGGTCTTCCCCACACCCGGCTCTCCCACCAGCACCAGCGACCCGCCGGTGCGCGGGATGTCCGCCAGGAAGTCACCAAGCCGCCCCAGTTCGTGCTCGCGACCGACCAGCCTCTCGTCCATCCCCCAAGTCAAACGCCCGGACGGGTGCTGCCGCCGGGAAACGCGTCAGCCGACGGCGGCGATCGGGGCCTCGGAGAGCTCCCCGGGCGCTTGGCGCCCGCCGGGTCGAGGGCGGCGCGGCGGGCGCGTAGGAAGTCGCCCAGCGCGTTGTCGTGGGAGGTCTGGTCGCCACCGCCACGGTCCCGTGCCTGGTACCGGCGTGCATGGGCAGCGTCCTTCCTGGCCCCCGTGACCCCGGCGCCACGGTGGAGGAGCGGCCACCGAAGAAGGCCCCGGAGCCGGCCCCCGTGGCCGGCCCGCCCGTCGCACGACCGGAGCAGCATCGTGATCACCGATGTGACCTTCCCCAGCGCCGGCCTGAACCTCGCCGGTCACCGGCGCCGCACACGTCGACCTCTACGACAAGGCGCAGTACGTCACCCCGCCGTCGCGAAACCGGCCGACTTCTTCGGCACCCACCTGGCCGCGGCCGGGTAGCCACGCCCCGGGCACCGGCCGGTCGGCCGCGTGCATCCGCAGGCATCCGTAGGCATCCGTAGGCAAGCGTCCGTGCGCTCACGGCACCGTCGCACGCCTCCGGCGGCACTAGCGTGCGGATGCCGGGGCGGCCTCCCGCAACGGCTTCGGACCCGCCCCGGCGTCTGCCCGCCGGGGCACCCAGAAGAGGGAGACGACCCGATGGGATCGCAACGCGTACCCGTCCTCCGCGACGCAGTCGCTCCCGCACCGCGCGTGGCGGGAGTGGTGCTGGCCGGACTCGGCCTGGCGGTCGGGCTCTCGGCCTCGCCCGCCGTGGCGGCCACCGAGGGTGGCTGGATCAACGAGGGCGGCCCCGCGCGGTCCCCGTCGGCCATGACCGCCCTCTGGCACGACAACGAGACGTACGAGGCCGCCCGCGGCGAGGACAACCGGATCTGGTGGCGGCACGGCAACGGGAGCTGGCAGCAGATGCCGGGCGACGCCCGCACCCACCGCCCGCCCACGCTGGCGGTCGGCGACGTGGACGCCCGCACCCAGCGCCTGGTCATGTTCCGCGTGGGCGACGACGGCGCCGCCTACTACAGCTTCCTCCAGGACCGGAACACCAACCGGTGGACCGGCTGGAGCCGGGTCCCCGGCATCCTGCACCTCACCGGCAGGGTCTCGGCGACCTACACCACCGACGGCATCCAGCTGGGAACCGAGGTCAACGGCTGGCTCTACACCCAGCGGATGGACCTCCGGCCCGGCCGGCCGCGCTTCCGGCCCGACTGGGAGATCCAGCACTTCCGAGGCCCGGACATCGCCCTCTCCAGCAACTTCACCTTCACCGCCGGGGAACAGGAGTTCTACGCCTCGCGGGGCCTGACCAACACGGTCGGCATCGCCCGCACCCGCCCGGGCGACGGCAGGAACGCCCGGTACACCGAACTGCCCGGCGGCGGCCGGTGCGAGTCGCTGGCGATCGGCCGCGGCGGTGACCCCGGGCACCTCGCCACCAGCCCCTTCGACCCGGGCTACGCCGCCCAGCAGAACATGGCGATCGGCTGCATCAGCCCCAGCGACCACCAGCTCTATCTCAACCGCTCCACCGACGGCGGCAACACCTGGTCCGGCTGGGCCCACAGCTCCGGCGGTCCCTCCCCCTCGGGCGCCGCACCCGAGATCCACGGCTTCCCTGGCGGCGAGGTCTTCGCCGTCCTCTCCTGGGGCAGCGACACCGCGCCCTTCAAACGCCACATGATCGTGATGAAGCGCGTCATGTGACACCCGCTCGGCGACGGGCGGGGCAGCGGGCGGTCAGCGGTGGCCGACCGGGGTGTCCAGGCGCAGGGTGCCGAGGCCGACCGTCGCCAGCGCCGCGCGCAGTTGCTCCGGGTCGGCGAGTGGTGCGGCCAGGTGCAGGTTCGCGGCGACGGTCGTGTCGGCGAGCCAGTCGTCGGCCTCGACCAGGGTGAGCACGTCGGCGACGTCCTCGGCGGGCAGGTCCGCGACGGGAGCCGCACCCAGCCGCACCTTGCCGGAGGTGATCGGCAGCCGTCCGGCCAGCTGCCCGAGGAGCGTGGACTTCCCGCTGCCGTTGGTGCCGGCGACGACGAGCAGCCGGGGAGCACGAAAGGTGAACGAGAGTGGCCGATGACCTGGGCGGGCAGGCCCGCCACCGCCTCGACATCGGCGGTCAGCCGGGCGAACAGGGTTCCGCCCCGAGGGCGCACGGTCCGCGCGGGTTGCGTACCGGGAAGCGGCACTCCCGCCATCGCAGCCGCGATGGCGGGAGTGGGAATCCGATGGAGCGCCACCTCACTCCCGGTAGAGCAACACGGTGACGCCGGCCAGCACCGCGCTGGCCACCAGGGCCCAGGCGATCTGCCCGTGCAGCACCAGGACCGCGCCCGGGGCGGCGCCCGCCAGCATGGTGGCGACCGCGAGGATCCTGCGACGCTGGCGCGGCGCGGTGCCACCGGCCAGGCGGGAGTCGGCCGCCAGGCCCGTCAGGGTGAGGGTGAGCACGGTGGTGGTGAGGTCGGGTACGGCGAGGCCGCGCACGGTGCCGTTGCGGATGCCCATCGCCAGGGCCACCACGGCGATCACGGCGTACCGCACGGAGCCGTCCGCGCCCCAGGCGAAGGCGAGGGCGGCGGCCACGCCGTGCAGCGCGACCTCCAGGACCAGGGCCGTGCGCAGCCACCGGCCACGCCGGGGGGATGCCTGCCGTGCCACGAGGCGGCCGGCCAGGACCGCGCCGAGCAGGAACGCGGCGAGGGAGGTCAGTGAGCCCGCGACGGAGAACCCGGGGGCTCCGGCCAGGGCGAAGGCGATGACGACGACGTTGCCGGTCATGTTCGCCGTGAAGACGTGGCCGAGGCCGAGGTAGCTCACGGCGTCGATCAGGCCGCTGACCGCGGTGAGGGCGAACAGGGCCAGCGCCAGCGGATGCCGGTCCTGGACCTGCGGCCCGGGAGGCGGCGGCTGCGGTCGGGCCGCGGCGCCGGGATCGTCTGCGGGCGTGGTCATGGAGTCTCCTGCTTGAATTGACGCACTTCAGGAAAAGGACTTTCAGAAGAAGCACGGGTCCAGCGGCGCCGAACCCCGACCGGGGAGGGCGAGACCGCGGGCTTCGCGCCAGGCGCGCTGCTCGTCGGAGGCCGCCGCGGCCGCCGCCACCCGCTCGGCCTGGTGGACGCCGGCCAGGCTGGGAGCGGGGGTGGCGTGATAGCCGCCGAACCGGGTGACCGGGCTCCACGACGGCGCCACCGCGGGCAGGTCGGGGGCCAGCCCCTGGTGCTCCTGGGCGCCGTGCACGATCCGTCCGCCGACCACGGTGAGGACGGACTCGATGTGCGGGATGTCCGGCTCGGGCACGGTGAAGTAGTCCGCACCGAGGATCGCGAGATCCGCGTAACTCCCCACCTTCAGCCGCCCCTTGACCGCCTCCTCGCCGGTGGGCCGGGCGCCGCCCAGGGTGTAGAGCTCCAGCGCCTGTTCCCGACCGAGCCGGTTGTGGTCGGCGGCGAGCCGCCGTCCGCTGACCGCGCGGCCGGAGACCAGCCAGTGCAGGGCGACCCAGGGGTTGCAGGAGGAGACCCGGGTGGCGTCGGTGCCCGCCGCGACGGTGAGGCCTCGGCTCAGCATGGCGCGCAGCGGCGGTGCCTCGGCCGCCGCCGGGACGCCGTAGCGGGCGACGAACGCCTCGCCCTGGAAGGAGAGACGGTTCTGCACGGAAACGGCGCCGCCCAGGGCTGCGATCCGGTCGAGGCTGTCCGGGCTCACCGTCTCCGCGTTGTCGAAGAGCCAGCGGTTGCCGTGCGGGAAGAGGCCGTCGGCTGCGAGCTTCTCGAAGACGGCGAGGTCGCGGCGGGTGGTCTCGTCGTAGGTGGCGTGCAACCGGAAGCCCCACCCGTTCTCCATCAGCAGCCGGACGGCCTTCTCGAACTCCGTCTCGCAGGAGCCCAGCTGCGGCCGGGGCTCGGTGAAGTTCTCGAAGTCGGCGGCAGCCCAGGTCAGGTTCTCCCCGGCGCCGTTGAGACGCAGCCAGGCGTCGCCGTCACCGGGGCGCACCGTGCCGACCCAGCGGGTGAGGTCGTCCAGTTCCTGCCCGGCGGTCTGCGGGAAGAGGTGGTAGGCGATCCGCAGCGTCAACTGCCCCTGACGGGCCGGCTCCATGACGGTGGCGTAATTCTCCGGGAAGCTCTGGAAGCCGCCGGCGGCGTCGATCGCGAAGGTGAGGCCGAAGCGGTTCAGCTCGCGCAGGAAGTGCCGGGTGGAGCCGGCCCGGTCGACCTCGTCCAGCGCCGGCGCCTTGGCCAGCGTGGAGTAGAGCAGGAGCGCGCCGGGCGCGGCGATCAGAAGGCCCGTCGGTTCGCCGGCGTGTCCGCGGACGATCTGGCCGCCGACCGGGTCCGGGGTGGCCCGGGTGAAGCCGGCGGCGCGCAGCGCGGCGCGGTTGAGCAGCGCCGACTGGTAGAGGTGCAGCACGAAGACGGGGGTGTCGGGCGCCGCGGCGTTGAGCTCTTCCAGGGTGGGCAGCCGCCGTTCGACGAACTGGTCCGCGGACCAGCCGCCCACCACTCGCACCCACTGGCCGGGCGGGGTGCGCTCGGCCTGGACCCGGAGCATGGCCAGTGCCTGACGCAGCGTCGGTACGCCGTCCCCGCGCAGCTCCAGCACGTAGTTGAGACCGCCCCGGATGACGTGCAGGTGCGCGTCGTTGAGCCCTGGGACGGCCCGGCGGCCTAGCTCGTCGACGACCCGGGTGTCCGGGCCGACCAGCGCGGCGACGTCCGCGTCGTCACCGACCGCGCTGATCAGTCCGTCCCGGACGGCCACGGCGGTCGCCCGGGGCCGGTGCGGGTCGTTGGTGTACACCTTGGCGTTGCGGACGACCAGGTCGGCGGGCTGGTCCGGGGTGCCGGGGTGGATCCCGGCGACAGGCATGCTGGACAACGGAGTTCCCCTTCGGGCGGTGGCGGCCGGCGGGCTGGCAGGTGCAGTCGGGGTGCGCGCCGGGTCAGTGGGCATCGAGCGCGGCGGGCGGCAGGGTGAACCGCGGCTCCGAGCTGTCGGCGGGCCGCGGAGCGGGCGCGATGGCCGGGCTCGCCCTGATCCGCTCGCACTCGGACGCGGCCCGCCCCGTGGCGGGGTCGACGGTCACCTCGCCGAGGCCGGAGATCCCGAACTGCAAGAGGTGCCGCCTTCCCACTGGCAGAACGGCCCGGTTGGGGCCGCCCCGGCGAACCTAAGCAGCCTGCGGTGTCCGGAGTGCCTCCGCAGCGCACCGTCGGTTGCCCCGCAGTGCACGGCGCATGTCACCGCCCCGGGGCGTGCCGTCTGTGCAGTGTCGGAACAGCACCGGGCACACGGCGAGCAGTCGCGTCGGGCCGACGCGCACTAGCGTCGAAAGTATGGCGCTCCGCCGATCCGGCAGGTATCTGACGCTTCGTCAACTCTCGTATTTTTGAAGGAGAAAGAAGAATCATGGTCGACTTCACCAAGGTCCATGCCACCCCGAGCCCCGATCTGCTCACCCCGGACAACGCGATGATGCTGTTCGTTGACCACCAGCCGCAGATGTTCTTCGGCACCGGCAGCGGCGACCGCACCGCCATCATCAACTCGACCGTCGGCCTGGCGAAGGCCGCGAGGATATTCGACGTGCCGGTGGTGCTCTCCACCGTGGCGGCGAAGTCCTTCTCCGGACCGATCCTCCCGCAGCTGCAGGCGGTCTCCCCCGAGCAGGAGGCCATCGACCGGACCAGCATGAATGCCTGGGAGGACGGGGCCCTGGTCGAGGCGGTCAAGGCGACCGGCCGCAGCAAGATCATCCTGTCGGGCCTGTGGACCGAGGTCTGTCCGGTGCACTGACGGACAGCTTCCCCGCTTTCGTCCGCGTAGCGTGAGAGTCGACCGGAACGCACAAAGCGGTATCGGACGGTCCGCCAAAATTCTTTGGACACAGAAACTTCTGAGCCCGACCAGGCGAGCCCGCACACGATTGCCGACGCCCACCGGCTCCGCCGACGGCGTGCTCGGCTCCGCGCCGGCCACACCCTTGGATGGGCTTTCTCCGACCAGCCGCGGACCCGAACCCCCGTCGTCCGGCACAACGGGCGCCCGGCACGAACGACGACCAGGAGGTCCCCCATGATGCAGGGCTTCACCCGACGGCTGGTTCCGTTGGTGGCGGCGATGGCCGCGCTGACGGCGATCCCCACCGCTTCGGTGGCCCAGAGCGCCCCGACCGGTCCGCCGGGCTCGACTCGCCGGCTCGCCGTCGGCGAGCAGTACGACTCCACCCACGTGTACGTCGCGCCGGGTACGGAGCAGGCGTTCGTGACGAGCTGGGTGGCCACCTTCGGGGGCACCACGATCGGGCCGGTCTCCACCCAGGTGACCCCGACGCCCAGCCGGACGCAGTCCGAGCTGGTTCTGTCGCCGGTCGGCACGCTGTCGGTGTTCGACTACACCACGCCCGTCCCCTACCCGTTCGGCACCGAGCGCACCGGCTGGCTCGTCACTGACCTCGCCCGGGCGGTCCGGACCGCCCGGGCCGACGGTGCCGCGGTGACCGTGACACCGTTCGACGATCCGATCGGCCGGGACGCTGTCATCCAGTTCCCCGGCGGGATCAGCGCCCAGCTCTACGTGCACACCACACCACCGTCGTACCCGGCTCTGGCCAGCATTCCGGAGAACCGGCTCTACCTGTCACCGGACGCGGTCGGCGCCTTCCTGCGGAGCTACCTCTCCTTCACCGGGGGCCGGATCGTCTCCGACGACCGGCGGGCCGACGGCGCCGGGATCGGCCGTCCCGGGACGGCGTACCGACTCGTCCGCCTCACCTCCGGCTTCGGCGCCACCGCGGTCACGGTGACGGACGGCCACCTGCCCTCCCCGTTCGGCCGGGAACTCACCGGCTACCGCGTGCCCGACCTCGACGCGACTCTGAACCGGGCCAGGGACGCCGGCGCTTCGGTGCTGTGGGGGCCGGTCACGACGAGCGGCCGGGTGAGCGCGATGGTGCAGTTCCCGGGCGGCTACATCGCGGAGGTCCACGCCGACCGGTGACGGTGCGCCGGATGACGCGCCATCACCGGTCGGGCCGCCGGTGGGAGGCCGGGCGCCGCGTCGCCCGGCCTCAGCAGGAACCGCGGTGCAGGGCCACGTGCACGGTGTCGACGGCCTGTATCAGCGCGGCCCGGGCGGTGCCGGTGGGATGGAGCCCGTCGAGGAGGAGGAAGCCGTGCACAGCACCTTGGTAGCGCGTCGCCACCACCGGGACGCCCGCCACCCGGAGCCTGGCGGCGTAGGCCTCGCCCTCGTCCCGCAGCACGTCGGCCTCGGCGGTGACCACGAGCGCCGGGGGAAGCCCGGCGAGCTGGTCCAGGGTGGCCCGCAGCGGCGCGGCGGCGACCTCCCGCCGCCGGTGCGCCTCGGGCAGGTAGTCGTCCCAGAACCGGCGCATGTGGTCGCGGTGCAGGAAGTACCCCGTCGCGAACCGGAGGTAGGACGGGGTGTCGAAGTCCGCGTCGGTCACCGGGCACAGCAGCACCTGGTGCACCAGCCGTACGTCCCCGCGCTGCCGGGCGAGCAACGTCAGGGCAGCCACGAGATTGCCTCCCGCGGAGTCGCCGACGGCGGCGATCCGGTGTCGCGCCAGGCCGATCTCGTGGCCGTGCGCGTGGATCCAACGGGCCACGGCGTAGCACTGCTCGACGGCCATCGGATAGCGGGCCGCGGGCGCCCGGGCGTAATCCACGTACACCACGGCGGCGTCGGTTCCCAGGGCGAACTCCCGGATCAGCCGACCGTAGGCGGCGGCGTCGCCGAGCGACCAGCCGAGGCCGGGCAGGAACAGCACCACGGGGCTCGGCTCGGCGGCGCCGACAGGCCTGATCACCTGGACGTGCACCCGCCCGGTCGGCCCGCAGGGCAGCGCGAGCCACTCCGACGTGGTGCCGTACGGATCGTCCGGCTCCCTGCCGGCCGACGCGACGACGTCCCACGCCTCGTCCGCGGCGAGGAGGGAGAGGTCCGGGAATTCCGTCGCCGCCTTGCCGGCAGATGCGTCCAGGAATTCCTGGAGCGCCCGGTCGAGCACCGGTCGTCGGCCGTGCGCGGGGGTGGTGTCGGACAACTCTTCACTCCTGGCGTGATCGGATGGGCACTACGACGCGTGGCGCGCACCCGCTGCACGCCGGGCGGAATGCCGGACGCGCCGTCCCACGCCGCGCACACGCCGCTCGACCGTACGGCCGGGACGGCGGCCGTGGTGTCCTGTCCGTGCACGGATTACGGCCGCGGCGGGCATTTCGTCAACCGGCGTCGGCGGTCCGGAGCGCGCGCCACTCGCGCGGCGAGACTCCGTAGGCGGCCCGGAAGGCCCGGCTGAAGTGCGCCGGGTTGACGAAGCCCCACCGCTGGGCGACCGCCGACACCGTCGGCGCAGTACGGCCGCGGCGGCCCAGCTCGCGGGCGCACGCGTCCAGCCGACGCCGCTGGATGAGCCGGCTCACCGTCACTCCCTCGCTCTCGAAGAGCCGGTGCAGGTACCGCACGGAGATGTGGTGGGCCCGCGCGATCGCCTCGGGCGACAGCTCCGTATCGCCCAGGTGGCGGTCGATGTGCTCCCGCACCCGGCGGACCAGGTGGTCGTTGGGAGTGCTGGGCCCGTCGGCCGTCCGCGCGGCGGTCAGCTGGGCGACGAGCGTGCTCAGCAGGTCGGCGACACTGCCGGCCAGCCGGTCACCGACCGGCGCCGAGTAGGAGTGCACGGACGCCGCGAGGGCCTTGAGGAAGGGCAGCAGCACCGATCCGCACCCCTCGGCCGGGGCGACGGCCGTCCCCGCCACCTGCTGCAGCTCGCGCTCCGGCACGTCCAGCGACCGGCGCGGCAGGTGGAACAGATGGGTGCGGAAGCTCTCCGGGTAGTCGACGGAGTACGGCCGTGCCGTGTCGTACAGGAAGAGCCCGCCTGCCGGCACCTCCGCCCGGCGTCCGTCCTGCTCCAGCACGGCCCGGCCCGACACCTGAACCCCGACCCCCACCTGCGGCTCGGTCCGCGGGGCCCGCGCGATCAGCGCCGCCGTACGGAAGACCCGCACCGCATCCGCCTCCAGCGTCGAGATCCGGACGTACCCGAGCCGGTGGGACGCCAGGATCCCCTCGAACGGCCGACCGGCGAGCGGGACCACCTCCACCGGCACCAGCGTCCGCGACATCGCCCCGCTCCAGAACGCCGCCTTCTCGTCGTCCGGGACCGACGCGGTCGTCACCTGCAAGCCCACCTGACCGCCCTTTCGCCGAAACCCTGCGAAGTCAAGCCTGACCTGCGGGCCTGGAGACCTGTTAGGTCATCTGACTGTCGGGCTGCGGCGGTACGCTGCGGGACCGGTCCGGTGCACGGGGAGCACAACGGGCCGACCCGGCATCCCGGCGGCTCAGTCGGTACCGAGGGCGCGGGCAAGCGCGGCCCGCGAGGTGATACCGAGCTTCGGGAAGACCTTGTAGAGGTGCGCGCCGACGGTACGGGGCGACAGCTGGAGCCGTTGGCCGATCTCCTTGTTGCTCAGGCCGGTGGCGGCCAGCCGGGCGATCCGCAGCTCCTGGCCGGTCAGCGCGGCCGCATCCGGGGCCGCTCCACCCGGCGACGGTGCCACCTGGTCGCCCGCGGCCCGCAGCTCCTCCTCGCACCGCTGCGCCCACGGATCCGCCTGGAGGCGCCGGAACACGTGGTGCGCCGCGCGCAGCGACTCCCGGGCCCCGGGACGGTGGCGCCGTCGCAGCCACGAACCGTGGGCGAGCCGCAGTCGGGCGAGGTCGAACACCCACTGCCCGGCGCCCGGCACGGCGTACGCGGCACGGTAGGCGGCCTCGGCCTCGTCGTCCTCGGCGGCCAGGGCGGTGGCGGCCGCCAGCAGGAAGGCGTGCCGGCCGGAAATCTCCGCGGAGCCCGCCGCCCGCCCCGCCGCGACGTGTGCCCGTGCCTCCTCACGCCGACCGGTGTACACGGCGACCGTCGCCAGGTCGAAGACCAGCGTGTGGTGCCAGGGCGGTCCACTGGGCAGCCGGCCGGGCGGAGCGATCTCGCAGAAGAGCGCGTACGCCTCCTCGTAGCGTCCGTGGGCCAGGGCGACCAGGCCCCTCAGGTGGGTCAGCCGGTCGAGGACGAACCGCATCCGGGCGCGCGTGGCCGTCGGCCTGATGGCCTGTTCGACTTCCCACAACCCGGCCTCGTCGCCCCGCCCGGCCAGGAAGTGGGCGTAGTACTGGCGGAAGATCAGGGCGTTGGTGCGGTAGCCGAGATCGTCCGCGATCTCGGCTTCGCGCAGACAGCGGGCCGCCTGGTCCCAGTGGCCGAGCAGGAAGTCCTGGTGGCTCTTGGCCTTCGCCACCGAGCCCTGGGTCGCGTAGCCGTGCAAGCCGGTGAAGCGCTGCCACAGGTCGAGCTCGGGGCAGTCGAGCGCCGAGGCGGTCCACAGCAGGAGCCAGGCCGCGCCCGCCTCCTGCTCCTCGGTCAGGTCCTCGGCCACCGCCCGTAGCGCGGCGGCCGCGTCCGTGCCCGGGTCGGTCCAGGCCCGCAGGCACAGACGGCCCGCCTCGGAGACGTGCTCCCGGTGCCGTTCCAGGGCTCGCCAGGCCCAGGGGTCGTCCGTGTAGGTGGCGGCCAGGAGCAGTTTGAAGTAGGCCTGATCCACCAGCCCGCCGAAGTCGTCGGCGCCCGGTGCGGTCAGCGCGTCGAGGGCCGCGGGCAGCAGGTCGGACGAGGACTCGAACTCGACGTGGTGGCTCTGGTCGACGTAGACCACCGCGTACGCGAACAGCGGGGCGACGTCCTTCGGCACCGTGCTGGCCTTCAGTTCCCCCACCAGGGCGGCGGCGTGGCGCAGTTGCCCGCCGCGGGCGGACATCACCGCGGCCCAGGTGAGCCTGCGGGCGCGCTCGCAGGAGCTGGAGCTGAGGACGGCGGCGCGTTCGAGCAGCAGCGCGCCCTCCGCATCGCCGCCGCGCCGGGCGAGGTCGCGGCCGGCCTCCTGAAGGCGGTACGCGAGGTCCTCGTCGGGCAGCAGCGCGGCGGACGCCTCGTGGACCAACCGTCGGGGGTCGTCCGGGGCGAGGGTTTCCGACAGGGCCCGGTGCGCCTCGCGACGGGCGGTGTCGGTGGCCGAGGAGACGACGGCGGTACGGACCAAGGGGTGCCGGAACAGCAGCTGTCCGGAGGCGTCGATTCGGGCCAGGCCGTCCGCTTCGATCCGCTCCAGGATCCCCCGCGCGTTCTCGTCCGCGAGGGCGCGCAGCCACGCTCCGCTGCCGGAGTCCGGGCCGGTGGCCAGCGCGCCCAGCAGCAGGAGGCGGCCGACCTCGGGCGCCACCGTTCCCAGCCGTTCGGTGAACATCCGCTCCAGCTTCCGCCCCAGCGGCAGCCGTTCGGGCAGCGGAGCGGCCCCGCGCTGCTGGGCGGCCGCCAGTTGGCGCGGCAGCTCCACCAGTGCCAGGGGGTTCCCGGCCGCCTCCGCCAGCACGCGATCCCGGGCGGGCGCGGCGAGTTCGGGGTAGCAGGTGCCCAGCAGCAGCGCCGCGTCCGTCCGAGGCAGGGCGGCCACGTCGACGGCTTCGGCCGACCAGGCCTGAGCGGCCGGTCTGCCCGGGCGGGTGGCACCGGCGATCACCACCGGCAGCTCGGCGCAGCGCCGGTGGAGGAAGGCGAAAACGGTCGCGCTGGAGGAGTCGATCCAGTGCAGGTCGTCCAGGAGCAGCAGCACGGGGGCGGTCCGCGCCGCCTCCTCCAGCAGCGCCAGCACGGCGGCACCGACGGCGAACCCGCTCGGAGTACCGGAACGGACACCGAGCGCACTCTCCAGGGCGTCCTGCTGGTGGGCGGACAAGGCGCCGGAACGCTGGAGCAGCAGCCAGAAGGCCTGGTGGAGGGCTCCGAATGCGAGGTCCGTCTCCGCCTCCGTACCGACCGCCCGCAGCACGGTGAACCCTCGCTCGCGCGCCGCGCGCTCCGCCCAGGCCAGCAGCGTGCTCTTACCGACGCCCGCCTCGCCGCGCAGCAGCACAGTGGACCCGCTCGCACCGTCCACCGCCTGGACCAGGGCCGCGGTCAGCAGTTCCGTCTCCCGCTGCCGCCCGACCAGGGCCGGGTTCAGCCCGCCGTCCACCACTCTCGCCCTCCTCGGGTCCGCCCGGCCCGTTCCGTGGGCACCCAAGGTTACAGCCCGTCAGGACCTCCAACCATGGCGCCTGCCGCGGCTTGGAGCAGGGCGATGGGGCGGAGCCGTCGGGCGGCCACAGCGGTCGCGCTCGCCCTGCACCTCACCCCTGTCGACCCCAACCCGCTCGCGGTCTCCTCGAAGACCTCCTCACCGGCATCCACGGCGGCTGGATCCTCCACAGCGAGGACGCCGTCCTCTCCCCCTGGTGGTCCCGGTCAGCGAGGTCGGGGTGCATCGGCACGACAGGGAGTCGACTGGCCGTCAGCTCTCATTCCCTCCTGGGACATCCCCCGTGCACTGACGTACAACCGTTCGGGCTCCCGCCTCCGTCCAGCGTTCCAGTCAGTCCCGGCCCCTGGCGCACCCGCAGTCGGCGGATGGCCGGCGGCCCACTTCCCTGAGAGGAGAACTGCGGTGTCGCAGAACATGCTTGAGGAGAACACCTTCGACGTGATCGAGGCGGCGGAGCGCCTGCTGGAGGGTGAGCAGCCCACCGACCCGAGCGCGCCGTCGTCCTGCATGGACCAGCGGATCGCCGCCGTGATGGGCAACGGGTTCTACACCTACTGCTGATCGGTGCTCCTGCCCGCGCTCGCCCGGCACCTCCCCGGGCTAGTGCGGGCCCTCCCCCGCACCGCAAATGGCCGCCGGAGCGCCGGCGGGCCCGACCGCAAGGACACATCGATGAGTCCCACCGAGATGGCCGAACCGCTGACAGTTCCCCCCGACTGGTTCGCGGCCGTGGGCGCGGAGATCGCCGTGGTGCTGGAGGATCTGCGCCGCGACCGCCCGGGCCTGGCGGACGCGGTCGCCGGCCTGCTGGCGGCGGACGGCGGCGGCCGAAGTCCCTTCCGTCTCCTCGGCATGGCCGTCCTCGGGGCGATCACCGGCGAGCCCCGGCCGGCGGCCGCGGTGTGTGCGGTCTCCCGGCTGTGGCAGCCGTGGCCTGCGGGAGCACACTGCCCCACTGGGTGGTCGGCCGGCAGTCGACAGCCCCGGACATCCGCCTCGCCTGGGAGCAGGAGCTGGTCCGCACCGCGCTGGACACGTTGGAGGGCCAGTTGGCCGACATCGCCGAGCCGATGGACAGCGCCGTGACGTGGCGGTCCGTGATGGTCTGCTACCGGGGCAAGAGCGGTGCCGCCTACGGCCGCGACGCGGTGCTGGCGGCCAGGCTCGCCACGGACCGGCCGGAAGCACTGCGGTCCTGGCGGACCTTCGGCGAACTCTTCGGCGTCCTGCGACAGCTCGCCAACGACGGAGTCCCCAGCCCTGCGCAGGAGTTCGAGGATCTGGCCAACGGCACCCGCACCCTCCTGCTGGCCCACGCCCTCGACGTCGCAGCACCGGCGCACCGGGAGCACCTGCTGGAGCTACGTGCCCGGGCCGGCACCGATCCGGGCGCCCGCGGGGAGCTGCGGGCCGCGCTGCGGGATCCGTCCGTCCTCGACGGATACGGGCGCCGGGTCGAGTCGCTGCGGCAGCACTGCTGCGCGGTGCTCGACCGGCTCGCTCCGCACGGCCCGTACCGGGAGCTGCTGCACGGTCTGGTCCACACCTCCGCCCGAGCGGTGCCGAACGGAGTTTCCCCGTGCGGGAGTTGATCGACCAACCGGAGCTGCTGCGGTCGATGGCCGCACGGTCCGCCGGGGCCGCTCCCTTCGCCTCGGGGCTGCTCGCCAGGCTCGCCGACGACGTCGAGCACGGCGGGCCGGTGACCCGCCTGATCGGACGGCACCCACAGGCCGGCACGCCCCTGTTCACCATTCGAGCCCTGGCTGGGGTCCAGGGGCTGCTGACCGCCGGGCGGCTTCCCCGACCGACCGCACACCTGGCCGAGTCGAGTGCGGCGGAAGGACTCGAACCGCGCGGCACCGACCGGTCGTGGGAGCTCTTCGTCACAGCGATCGCCGACCACCCCGCCGAGATCGCCACCGCGCTGGACAACCCGGTGCAGCAGCACGAGCCCGTCCGGGCCGCGACGCTGCTGCACGGACTCGCACTGGTGCGGGCCCCGCGGATCCGACTGCTCGAACTCGGCGCCTGCGCCGGACTCAACCTGCTGATCGACCGCTACCGGTGGTTCGGGCCCGGCTGGGAGTGGGGCGACCCCGCCTCACCGGTCCGGCTGCCCGCCCACGGCCCGGACCCCGGAAGCATCCGGATCGTGGCGCGCGCCGGCTGCGACCTGCGTCCCCGCGACCCTGCCGATCCGGCCGACGCGCGGACCGTACGGAGCTACCTGCCCTTCGAGCACACCTTTCTGCGAGCCGCCCTCGACGACGCGCTCGACCTCGCCGCCCGCACCCCGGTCCGGGTGGAACGGGCGGATGCGGGCACCTCAGGAAGGTCGCGACCGCATCGCTCGGCGTGCAGACGATCGGCTCGTCCGCACCGTTGAACGAGGTGTTCAGCACGACGGGCAGGCCCGAGAGCTGGCGGTAGGCATCAATGACGCTCCACAGCAGAGGGTTTGTGTCACGGTGCACCGTCTGGACGCGGGCGGATCCGTCCACATGCTCACCCTCCTCGCCAAAATCGCCAACGGCGACTTCGAGCAGTACTGGGCCCTCCACCTTCATCAGGAGCACGAGCGTGGCCGTCAGGCCCGTTACCAGGACCGATACCGTCTCGCTGCTTGATCACGGAGTCCGGGGGAGGGATCCGCCCTCATCGGCGATGGCAAGCTCCCAATCGAGCTCCCACAACTTCATCGTGAAATCCTGTCCTGCGGACACCGCGAAGTACCCGTCCGGCGAGAGCGCGACGGCGAGCGCGCCGTCCTGGTGGCCGGTGAGGGATCGTAGGCACCGCCCGGTGGCCACCTCCCATATGCGAACCGTGGAATCCCATCCCGCGGACACCGCGAAGCGTCCGTCCGTGGTGAGCACGCCGGTTACCGGGTGGTGCTCGGCGTCGACGTCGAACGCTCGAATGCATGCACCGGTCTCGACGTCCCACAGTCGGATCGGGCGGTCGTCGACGTTGCCGATGGACAGCAGGAAGCGTCCGTCGGTGCTCAGGCTCACCGTGTTGGCCCCGCGGTAGCCGTCGAAGGTCCTCACACAGTGGCCGTCGTCCAGCTGCCACAGCCTTAGGTTGCCGTCGCTTCCGACGGACGCGGCAAAGCGGCCGTCCACGCTTGGTGACAGGCATTCGACCTGGGGTTTCGTCTCCGCGAGGAGGGCCTTGAGCATCGGCGGGTCCTCGGGCAGGATGGGAATGTTGCCGTGGCCGGCCATCTTCTGAAGCAGCCGCCCCGTGTGCAGATCCCACAACCCGATGCTGCCGTCACTGACTCCGACCAACGCCTGACCCTCATCAACGCTGAATCGGATCGTGGTCGGCACGAGGGGAGCAGTGTCCAGCGCCAGCAGGCACTCGCCGGTCTCGGCCCGCCACAGGTTGACGAATCCGTCCGACGCGCTGGACAGCACCCGCTGCCCGTCGCCGCTGATACAGAGCCCGGTTATCCCGACCCGCTCATACGGAGGTTTCGGGGCGTGCGCCTTTATCTCGCGGGTGATCCTGCCCTCGTCGCGGCTCCAGATTCGGATTGCCCCGTCGAAGCTCCCCATCACCGCGATCCGGGCGTCATCGGACAGGTCGACCAGGTGAGGGTGACCATCGGTCCGGACGGTCATCGCCTCCCAGGCCCCGCGCAACCCGGCACGGGTTGTGGACCTACCCAGCTCCCGCCACACGGACAACACGCGGGGCGCCTGCTCGTAGCCGGGGACTTCGCGCGCCTTGGTCAGCGCGTCGAGCGCCGACCGGAAGTCCTCGGCCGCCAGCGCCTGCTCGGCATCACGGACGTGCGCCTCCATCTGCGCGTTCAGCTCGGTGAGTTCCGCATGGACCCGAGGCTGGCTCAGTTGATACGGAGCGGGATGACCGGCGGGCAGCAGCCAATGACGAATGGCGTTGTCCTGGCCTACCGAGAGTCCGAATCGGGCGTCACCAGACATCCATACCGCCTCCACGAAGTCCTCGTGGGCCGCCTTGAACGTCCGGACGCATTGTCCGTTCACCAAATCCCAGAACCGCACGGTCTTGTCGCTCGCGCCGGACAGCGCGTACCGTCCGTCGGCGCTCAACGACAGGGAACTCGCCGAGTCCGCGCCAGCGATGGCTCGGACGAGGCGTCCCTGCGTGAGTTCGCAGACGCGCAGGACCCGGCCGCTGTTCGTTCCGATAACCGCGAAGTACGCACCGGGACTGAGCACCATGCTGAGGATCCCGGCGTCCGCCTCGAAGACGAGGAGCTCCCGGCCTCGTCCCCGCGACAGCTCGAACAGGTGCAGCTTGCCGTCAGCGGCGAACATTGCCCGACGTCCGTCATCGCTCAGCGTGATCTGTCCGCCGAACTCCCCGTCGTGCAGTACCTGGTGGTGGCCGGTGGCGAGGTCTCGGAGCTGGACCAGGCCGTCGCCGCCCCACAGGACCAGACGTCCGTCAGGGCTGATTCGCACCGAGCTCCACAGCCCGTCGAGATGCGCCGTGGCGATGACCTGTACGCAGCTGCCGGTTCGCAAGTCCCAGACCCGTATCGTGTTGTCGTCACTGAACGACACCGCCATCCGGGCATCCGGGGTCACGTCGATATCCCGCAGGCTTCGGGTGTGCCCGTGCAGCATGAGGGGACGGCTTCCGTCGCGCAGGTCCCATACTCTGATCGTGCCGTCCAGGTCGCCGGTCAGTGCGATCCGACCGCTGGCCGCTATCCGGATCGGAATTTCCGCCCCGTAGCTGCCGCCATCTTTCGAATACCGCATTTCTTGGTAAACGTCGTCCGTCCACCACGGCATCTCAGTGCTTCCGAGGGTCCTGGCGTTCGGTAGCAGCCCGGAGCGCAGCAGCTCGATCGTCTCCCGGACCTCCGGCTTCTCTTCCAGCCCCGCGACGAGCGCGCGGGCGGCCTCGACGTCGCCGCGCTCCAGCTGAATCTCGGCGAGGAGGTGTCGTGCCTGCCACGGATCGCCGGCGTCACTGCGCACGCCCTCGAACTCGGCCACCAAGTCCTCGTCCGTGACGGCGCCGGACCGCCAGCGGAGCAGCCCGGCGTTGTACCTGGCGACCAGATGCTGCGGATCGGTCCGTAGCGCGGCAGCGAACATCTCCCGCGCTTCGGTCAACCGCTCCAGGTCGAGCATGGACAGAGCCCTGTTGTTTAGCTCGTCGGCTCGAAGCTCGGCGGCCACTGGCATCGCCCGCGGGTAGCGGCGGCCCGCGACCTCCCGGTAGACCTCGCCGAGCGTCGCGGCCACCTCGGCCAGCGAGCCCGGGCGGGCGGAGGGGTCCGGGGCCAGGCAGCGGCTGAGCAACTCGGCGAGGGTCGGCGGCATCGGAAGATCGGTGATTCCGCCGGAGAGGCATCTCGCCAGCGCGGCCCTCGCATCAGGCCCCTGACGCCAGGTCCGCCTGCCTACGAACATCTCGAGAACCGACGCCGCGTAGCTGTAGATGTCGGTGCGGCGGCTCAACGCCTTGCCGGCCCGCTGCTCGGGCGAGGCGTACGCGGGGGTCATTCCGGCCGCGCCTACCAGCACACTGACGTCGGCCCGATCATCGACTGGGATCGCTCCGGCCCCGGTCAGGAGGCTCGCTCTGGCCCGCGCCAGACCGAAGTCGGTGACCTTCACGAGTAGGTCTCCCTCGAGCGACGTGGAGTCGAGCAGCACGTTGGCTGGCTTCACGTCCTGGTGGACCAGCCCGCGATCGTGCGCGTGGCCGAGTCCCCAGGCGAGCTGGATCGCCACGTCCAGGGCCCGAAGCGTGGCCTCGGTGACCGGGCCCTGATAAAGAACACGATCGGTGATCCACCGCTGCAAGCTCCCGCCGGCGACATACTCGGCGAACACCGTGGGCACGTCGTCGATCTTGCGCACGTAGTGACAGCCACAGACGTTCGGATGCAGGCCCACCGAGACCCAGGTCTCCGCCTCCCGCATGAACTTCTCGATCTGCCCAGCATTGAGTCCGGCATCCAACCGGGGGCGCTTCACGGCCAGATCGACGCCCCACTGCAGGTGTCTGGCCCGGTAGACCAAGCCCATCCCGCCCGCACCAGCCAGGGCCATCAGGTGGTAGCGCCCGTCGATCAGCTTGCCGGGCTGCCATGCATCGTCGGTGCCGGGCATGTCAGAGCTCCTCACCGAGCGCGTCGAGATCGTCGGGGATCAGGGTCGCATTCCTCAGCAGCGCTTCAATCAGGTTCACGTTGAGGGTATTTCCCACGGGTTCGCCAACATCCTCGCGGAGCAGCCCGCGGATCGCGTCCGGTCCGTGGGCCAGGCGTAGGCGCAGGTCGGCAATCACGTGATCGACGACGCTGTCCGTCCACCGCCGGTACGGCGCAACCCGGTTGAGATCGTGCGCGAGCTGCTTCCACGACACCGGCGTCGGATACGGTTCCCGACGCAGGTACTGCTGGGCCAGCACGGTGACCACGAGGCGCTCGACGGGCTTGAGGTCGTAGACGTCCGCCGTATCCGTCGGCGTCTGCGAGTCGTCCCTGCGTAGCGGGCCGGGACCGCCGACGACATGCACTTCGAGCAGGTGAGCCTTGCGGTTGGGGGTCTCGATGGTCAGCGGTGTGTAGCCAGCAGGCATCGGCAGCTCGTGGCCGCGTAGCACCATGCCCTCGCCCGGGAACTGGATAGGGCGCCGGCCCTCGTTGCGCAGCCACCACTGGCCGCCATCGCAGGTGAAGACGCCGTGCAGCCGACTCACGTGAGCGTCGCCGGCCCCCACCGGCACATGGACGTCGCGCACGGCACGCCCGAAGTGCAACGTGAACTTGCGCGGCGGCACCGCGTACCCGCCCGCCGCAGCCTTCACGAAGATGGTTCCGGGCGGCGCCACCGGAACTCCATCGGCCAAGCTGGGCATCTCCGGCGGCAGCATCTGGGCTCTGAAGATCTTGTCTGGCATTTTCCGCCCCCTCGTCGCGTCCAGCCCCACTGCAGCCACCGTAGGGCCCTGGCCCCCGGGACCAGTCCCGAACCCGCTCCCGTCAGGTCGCAAGTGGCCACAGAATTCGATGGTATTGCGGCACCGGTCCCGGGATCGCGATGCTGCTATGAACCCATGAAGAAGCCACGGAAGCTGTACACAGCCGCCGGCATCGCGCTCGGCATCGCATTCAACGCGCTCGCGGTGAGCGACTTCACCGCAGGCGACTCCGGAAACGCGCTCCACGAGCTTCTCAATGCGGTGCTGAGCTTTACCGCGAGCAGTGTCTTGGCGGTTCTGGAGCACAGTGACCACAACCGGGGCGGTCATGACGGGTGACACATGCTCACGCCGGTCGTGGGCGGAAGGCTGCGGTCTTGATCGTCTGACGGGGTGAGCCGGGGCCGTTCCACTGGTTCCTCCGCGCCGCTGTCCCGGTGCCGCCTACGATCCGGTTCACAGTGGAGTCCGAGATCGCGGAACGGATCGCGGCGCGACGCGCGGAGCTGGGCGAACTCGAAGGCCAGCTGCTCAAGCAGCTGGTGCAGGTGCGGGCGGAGCGGGACGAAACTCGCCGTCGCGGAACGATTCTGGCAGCGGATAGCCGAGCAACTCGCCGCGGAGACAGCGGTGACCGATTCAGCGACGGCGCAGGTCGCGGGCCGAGCGGCGCTGCTGGTCCCGCACCGTGGGCCCGGCGTAACCGAGGACGCGCTGCCGCCGGAAGACCAACGGATCCTGGCCATCGTGCGGTGGGCGGGCGGACCCACTGACCAGCACATTCGAAGATGGCGAAGCGTCATTGCAGAGGCCCAGAAAGGTCAGATCTGGCAGGGCGCCTCGCACAGCCCGGGCTCGCCGCTTCCCTCTGTCGTGACCGTCAACCGTCCGGGCATTCGAACCAGTCGCTCGAATTCGCTTCGAGGAATTCGAACCAGCCCTTTGGGGAAGCGCGACGAGTACCCTCCTGCCATGTTCGCGGAAGGCGGCACGGGTGCGGCTGCCTTCCACTGCCTGGCACGCCTTCGCCCGGCCCTCCACGAGTTCCAGGACCCGGTCCTGGAACGGCCGCGAGCCTGCCGGCGGACCGTTCGGTGACCGGTTGGTCTTCGCAAGGTGGGTGCTGGCCCGCGGGGACTACGTCGACGTCGCCGACCTGCGCGGGCAGCGGTGGATCGCCGGACCGCCGTCCGGCGCGGACCGGCTCCCGGGGGTGCGGCCAGGCGTGCTACCGGTTCACCCTGCGGGTGGTGGCGCGCAGCCTGTTGGGCACCGAGGCGCCGGACGCGCTGGCCGACCGTCTGCAGCACGCCTTCGAGACCGCGTTGGCCGGCGCGTTGCGGCGGGTGCTGATGCTGCCCGCGGGCCCCGGCTACCACGCGGCGGTGCGCACCCTGCGGCGGACGGTGGCCGAGCTCGTACGCGACCGCCGGGCCGACGGTACCGGGCACACCGATCTGCTGGCCGGACCGCTGGCTGCCCGAGCGGGCCGCCGCTCTGCCGCGCTGGGCCTTCGCCGGCTTCGCCAACGGACCGCGGCAGTGCGTTGGCGCCGACTACGCACGCGCCGAGGCGGCGATCGCGCTGGCCACCGTGCTGGGCCGCTGGCAGCCGGTCGCGGCGCCCGGGCCGGCCGACGCCCGCCCCGTGCGGCTGGCCACGGTGCTGCGGCCGCACCGGCTGCGGCTGCGCATGCTCAGTCGGTAGTCGGTAACCAGTAGCCGGTAGCGGGTAGCCGACGGCAGCAGTCAGGGGCGGTCCTTCTGCCCCGGCAGCGTTCCGTACGGGTTCTCGACCCGTGAACAGCGGACCGTCAATCCGTGCCCGCCACCCACTCGATCAGGTTGCGTTCACCGGCGGCGCGGGACAGCGGCCGGTGGAGTACGGAAGTCTCAGGGCTCCCCTGCCCGGGGCACGCCGCGCGGCGACGGCCGGCCGTGGCGGCCCGAGACCGGATTGGTGGCATGACCGTTCAGGACACTCCGAGTGCCGGGACCGCCCGGCGCGGCGAATTCGCCGAGCTGTACCGGCGCGTGGCCGGGGCCGGTCTGCTGCGTCGGCGCCCGCTCTACTACGCGTGCCGGAGCGCGGGGCTGTTCGCCGCACTGGCGGGGCTGCTCGCCTGGTTCGTCGCGCTCGGCGCGAGCTGGTGGCAGCTCGGCCTCGCGCCGCTGTTCGCCCTCGTCCTGGGCCAGTTGGCGCTGCTCGGCCATGACGTCGCGCACCGCACGGTGTTCGCCGACCGCCGGACGACCGACCTGGTGGGCATCGTGCTGGGGAACCTGGTGGTCGGCATGAGCTACGGCTGGTGGGTCGACGACCACAACCGGCACCACGCCCACCCCAACCACGAGGGCCGCGACCCGGCCGCCGATGCCATCCTCTTCGCCAGAACCGCCGAACAGGCCGACCGGGCACGGGGGTTGCGACGCCTCATGGCCCGGTACCAGGCGGAGCTGTTCTTCCCGCTGCTCTCCCTCCAGGCGCTCGGCCTGCTCGTCGCCACCGGCCTGACCCTCACCCGTGGCACCGTCCGCCGCCCCGCCCTGGAACGCACCCTCGCCGCACTGCACTACGTCCTCGCGGCTGCCCTGACCGTCCTCGTGCTCGCTCCGCTCCAGGCGCTCGCCTTCACCGCGCTGTTCGGGGCGCTGCTCGGCGTCTACCTGGGCTGCGTCTTCGCCCCCAACCACAAGGGCATGCCGTTGACCGGCCCCGGCGCGCAGCGCACCGACTTCCTCCGGCGGCAGGTGCTGCCCTCCCGCAATCTGCGGGCCGGCCGGTTCGTCCACTTCCTCTTCGGCGGTCTCGGCCACCAGATCGAGCACCACCTCTTCCCGGCCATGCCGGTGCCGGCGCTGCGCCCGGCCTCGCGCATCGTGCGCGCGTACTGCGCGGAGATCGGCGTGCCGTACGCCGAGGCGGGCCTGACCGCCTGCTTCCGGGAGATCCTCCGGGACCTGCGCGCGATCGGCCGGTCCGTCCCGGCCCGTCCCGAGGCCGTGGCGGCGGAGGCCGTGGCGGCGGAGGCTGCCCGGTGACCGGGGTCCTGCCCGGGCGGGCGTCGCCCGCCACGGACGGCCCGGCCGACGACGACGGGCCGCTGCGGGTGGTGATCGTCGCCGAGTCCTTCGCCCCGCAGCTCAACGGCGTGGCCCACAGCGTGCTCCGCACCGCCGAGCACCTCCTCGCCCGGGGGCACGTCCCGCTGGTGGTGGCACCGGCGGCGCAGCGTCGCGAGAACGAGGACTGCGGAGAGGCGTACGGCTACCGGGTGGTCCGCGTCCCGTCGGTCCCGCTGCCCGGCTACCCCGAGGTGCGGATCGCCCTCCCCGGGCGCCGGGTGGCCGACGCCGTCGAGCGGCACCGCCCGCACGTGGTCCACCTGGCGAGCCCGTTCGCGCTCGGGGCCGCCGGCGCGGCGGCGGCCGGACGCGCGGGCGTCCCCGCCGTCGCCGTCTACCAGACCGACCTCGCCGCCTACGCCCGGACCTACCTGCCCTTCGCGGGCGCGGCCGGAGCCCGGCTGGCCTGGCGCCGGCTGCGGCACATCCACACGGCGGCCGCGCGGACCCTGGCGCCGTCCAGGGCCTCGTTCGACGTCCTGACGGCCCACGGGATCCCCCGGGTCCACCTGTGGCCGCGCGGCGTCGACTGCGTGCGCTTCCACCCCGGCCACCGGGACGAGGCCCTGCGCCGACACCTCGGCCGGCCCGGTGAGGTGCTGGTCGGCTACGTCGGGCGGCTGGCACCGGAGAAGCAGGTCGAGCGGCTGGCCGAGACGTCCCGGCTCCCGGGCGTACGGCTGGTGGTGGTCGGGGACGGCCCGTGCCGCGCCCGGCTGGGTGCCGCACTGCCCGACGCGCTCTTCCTGGGCCGCCGCACCGGGCACGAACTCGCCCGGCTCTACGCCTCGTTCGACGTGTTCGCCCACCCCGGGCCGTTCGAGACCTTCGGCCAGACCCTCCAGGAGGCGATGGCCAGCGGCCTGCCCGTCGTCGCCCCGGCGGCCGGCGGACCGCTCGACCTGGTGCTCCCCGGACGCACCGGCTTCCTCGTGCCGCCGGGCGCGGGCGGGGGCTTCCGGGAGGCGGTGGAGCGGCTCGCCCGCGACGCGGAACTGCGCCGAACGCTCGGCCGGGCCGGCCGGGCCTCGGTGGCGGAACGCAGCTGGGAGGCGGTCGGCGACCGGCTCCTCGACCACTACCGGCTCGCGGTGGCGGAGTCCTCCGCGGCGCGGCGCGCGTGAGAGCGGGGAGCGAACCGTCATGAGCCGACCGCTCGCCGCCGAGTACGCACCCGGCGCCCGCCCGGACGCCGAGACCGCCGTGTTCCTGCACGGGCTGGGCGGCTGGACCCACAACTGGGCCGCCCTGATCGAGCGCCTCCGGCCGTCGGTGCACTGCCTGGCCCTCGACCTCCCGGGCTTCGGCCGCTCCGCTCCCCCGCCCGACGGCCTCGTCACCGTCCGACGCCAGGCCGCGGCCGTCGCCCGCCACCTCGACCGCACCGGGCACCGCCGCGTTCACCTGGTCGGCAACTCCCTCGGCGGCCTGACCGCCCTCCACCTCGCCGCCCACCGCCCGGAGCTGGTCTCCACCCTGACCCTGGTCTCGCCGGTCCTGCCCGCCCTCCCGCCGCCCCAGGCCCTGCGGATCTCCCTGCTGGGCCTGCCGGGCGCTCACCGCCTGTACGCCCGGCTGCTGTCGGCCCGGAGCCCCGACCGGCAGCTCGACGACCTCTACGGCCTGATCTACGCCGACCCGTCCCGCGTCGACGCCGAACAGCGGGCGACGGAGGCGCGCGAACGCCTGCGCCGGGCCGAACTCCCCTACGCCCAGCAGATGTTGGCGCAGGGCGTGCGCGCCGTCGTCCGATCCCACCTGCGCCCCGCCGGCGAGGCCTCGGCCTGGCACCAGGCCCACCGGGTCACCGCCCCCACCCTGCTCGTCTACGGCCGCGAGGACCGCCTCGTCCCCTTCCGTTCGGCGGCCCGGGCCTACGCCGCCTTCCGCGACGCCCGGCTCCTCACCCTGCCCGGCGTCGGCCACGTCGCCATGCAGGAACACCCCGGCGCCGTGGCCACGGCCTTCCGCGCCCTGCTCGCGGAACCCCGTCGCACGCCCGGCGGGTGACCCGCGCGCCGCCCACCAGGCCCTGACCCGCCTCGCCTCCGGCGCCGACCGCGGCCCTGAGGCCGAAGCCGCACCCCGTACGGGTGCGTCCCGTAGCGTTTGCCTTCCACCGCGGGGACCCGCGGTGTCCGAAGCGGAGGGTCACATGAACTCGCTTTTGTCGAAGGCCCGTTGGTTGGGCTCCCTGGCGGCGGGCGCGGCGCTGCTGCTCGCCGGGTCCGGCTCCGCCGGCGCCGTCACCGGCACGTCCGGCGGGCCGGTCCCGGGTGTCCCGCGGACCGTCGAGCTGGACTCGTCACCCGCCTCGGTGGCGGTCGGCCCGGACGGGCGCAAGGCGTACGTCGCGGTGAAGGACAGCATCAATGGCGCCAAGGTGAAGGTGGTCGACACCCGGAGCGGGGCGATCACCGCGGTGGTGACACTGTCCACCGGGTTCGGGGCCGGTCCGGGACCGCTGGCCGTCAGCCCCGACGGCTCGCGCGTCTACGTGCTGTTCTCGACCGCCCGCAAGGCGCCGCTGTCCAGCCTGGGCGCCATCGACACGGCCACCGACACCGTGGTCTCCAGCACGGAGGCACCGGACCAGCCGCGGCCCGACGGGACCCTCCCCGGGGCGCTCACCTCGCTGGCGGTCAGCGCGGACGGCGCCAGGGTCTACGTCGGCCAGGACGGACCGGCCCGCTATCACCGCCCGGCCGAGCCGGGCGCCCGGGTCCTGTCCTTCTCCCCGCAGCAGCAGGGCTTCACCGCCGCCGTGCCGGTCCCCGGCCGCTACCTGGGCTCGATCGTCACGCCTCCGGCCGGTGACGCGGCGTACGCCGCCACCGACGAGAACCTGGTCCGCCTGGACACCGGCACCGGGACCCCGACCGTCGTCGGCGCCATCGCCGCCCCGATCGGCTCCGTCCCGAGCCTGGCCCTCTCCCCGGACGGCACCCGGCTCTACGGCGTGGGGAACGACGGCACCGGCTACGCCGTCGACCTCGCCACCGACGCCCTCTCCACCCTGGACATCTCCCCGGGCCAGTGGCTGCAGAACCCGTCGGTGGGCGCGGACGGCACCCGGCTGTACATGGTCCAACAGGACCTCACCAGCAGCGACGGCAAGGCGTCGGTCCTCGCCCTGGACACCGCGACCGACACCCTGGTCCCGGCCGAGGGCATCACCGGCCTCAACTGGGTGACCGGCCTGGCCCTCGGACCCGACGCCCACACCTTCTACCTCACCGTCAACTCCGGCCTTCAGATCATCGGTTACTGACCGAAGCCGGCGGCCGGGCAGGCGAAGGACGTACCCTCGCCGGGCTCCGGCCGCCGGCAGGACGCGAACGGTACGTCAGGAGGCGGGCATCAGGACGGTGTCGACGATGTAGACGGTGGCGTTGGCGGTCTGGACGTTCCCGCACAGGACCTTGGCGTCGCCGTCGACGGTGAAGTCGGGGGCGGCGCCGGTGACGGTGAGGTCGTGGGTTTCCAGGGTCTTGTGGCCTCCGGCGAGGGCGGTGGGGGCGAGGCGCTGGGGGACGACGTGGTGGGTGAGGATCTTGGTCAGCGTGTCCTTGTCGGCGAGGGCCGCGTCCAGGGTGGCCTTGGGGATCTTGCCGAAGGCGTCGTCGGTGGGCGCGAAGACGGTGATGTTCTGCGCGGAGTTGAGGGTGTCGACGAGGCCCGCCTGCTTGACGGCGGTCACCAGGGTGGACAGCAGCGGGTTGTTGGAGGCGGCGGTGGCGACCGGGTCCTTGGCCATGCCCGTGAAGGAGCCCGCACCGTCCTTGGGCACGGCCGCACAGGCTGTGCCGAACGGCCGGTCGCTCATGGCGGCACCGGCTGCCGACGCGGTGGTACCGGCCGCCGGCGCGGCGGCGGGGGCCTTCGAGGGGGCGACGGAGGCGGCGGAGGAGGACGATCCGGAGCTGCTGCCGCAGGCCCCGAGGCCGAAGGCGAGCGCGGTCGCGGCGAGGACGGCGGTGACGGTGTCGCGGCGGCGGGTGGTGGCGTTCATTGCGGTGATCTCCTTGTGAGGGTGCGGCGGTCGGCCCCTCGGGCGGACCGCCCCGGACGGCGCCGGGTACGTGAAGGTGGTCGTGAAGGTGGTCTGGTGGAGGCCGGGCGGGTCGGCCGGGGCTCTCAGGTGACGGTGACGACGCTGCTGTGCCAGCCGGTCGCGCCGGACGGGTAGGGGGCGGCCCGGTCCCCGGTCTGGACGGCGCCGGTCGCATCGGTCGCCCGGACCTCGATCCGGTGGGTGCCGGGCGCGGCCCCGGGCCAGGTGTGGGTCCACTGCCGCCACAGGTCCGGTCCGGCGTCGGCGGCGAGCAGCGCCTGCTGCCAGGTGCCGCCGTCGATCCGGACCTCGACGGCGGCGATGCCGCGGTGGGTCGCCCACGCGGTGCCGGCGACCGTGACGTCCCCGGCGGGTACGCGGGCGAACGGGGCCGGGACGTCGATGCGCGAGGCGGTGCGCACCGCGCCGGTGCGGTCCCAGCCCCGGCGCACCCAGTACGGATCGAATGCGGCGAAGGTGGTGACGTCCAGGTCGACGAGCCATTTGGTGGCGGAGGCGTAGCCGTAGAAGCCGGGGACGACGCTGCGGCAGGGGAAGCCGTGGGCGACGGGCAGGGCCTCGCCGTTCATCGCGACCGCCAGCAGTGCGCGCCGTCCGTCGAGCACCGGCTCCAGCGGCGTGCCGATGGTCATGCCGTCCTGTGAGCGGCCGACGAGCTGGTCCGCGCCGCGGTGCACGCCGGCACGGCGCAGCAGGGCGGGGAGGGAAGCGCCGAGCCAGCGGGTGGTGCCGACGTAGGGGCCGCCCACTTCGTTGGAGACGCAGGACAGCGTGTGGTCCATCTCCTCCAGGGGTTCGTGCAGCAGGTCGTCGAAGGTCAGCACCAGCGGGTGGTCGACCATGCCCCGGACGCGCAGGGCCCAGCGCCGCGGGTCGATACGGGGGAGCGTGAGCGCGGTGTCCACCCGGTAGAAATCCGTGTTCGAGGTGACGAACGGGGACAGGCCCGCGACCTTCGGACGGACCGGGGGCGGCAGGGGCGGCAGCGGTTCCACGGCGGGCGGGATGCGAACGGACGCGCGGACGGCGCCGACGTCGAAGAGGCGGTCCGTCAGGATCCTGCCTCCGGTGACCGCGACCGCGCCGACGGCGATCGTCCCGCCGGTGACGGCGAGAACGGCCCGGCGGGTGGTGCCCTCGCTTCCGGTGCGCCACTCCTGGTCGGCACTCTCTGCGGTGGGGTGTCCGATCGTGCGGACCGTGTTCACCGGCAGCGCGGCCGACCCCGTCATGCGGGACAGGGCGAGGACGGTGGCCGCGCCGACGACGCCTGCCACGAGGGCCGGTACGACGTCCGCCGCGCGCGCTCCCGGCCGGGAGAGCGCGGCCCAGGCACCCAGCACGCCGAAGGCCGCGAAGATGCCCGCTCCGGTCCTCGGGCGGCGAGCGGACAGCCATCCGGCACCTGCGGCGAGCAGGGCCGCCGTCAGGTGGATTCCGCCGAGCAGCACCGTCTTGTCGTACCCGCCGAAGGTGCGGACGGCGTATTCCTTGAGCGGGGTCGGCGACAGGTCGACGGCCGCGGAGCCCACCGCGATGACCGGCGCGGTGTCGGGCCCGGTGAAGGCGGCGGCCAGTTCTCCCGCACCGAGTGCGGCCGAGGCGGCCGCCAACCCGGTCGCCGCTGCGACGCCGACGTGCCGGAGGCGGTCGGAACGGCCGCGGAGGAGCGCGGAAGCGTCGGATGGTTTCTTGCTCACGCCGAGGGTTCGAGGCGCCCGGGGCCGCGGATGGGTCGCCGCGCCGGACTCACCCGAACGGGTTGGGCGGCAGCCGGCATTGACGGTGGGCGCAGCAGGCTCGGCCCGGCTCCGAGGGCCGGTCCACCGACTCCCGCGGATGACGGAAGACGCAAACGGCGGAACGACGGAGCGACGGAGCGGCGGAGCGACGGAGCGACGGAGCGACGGCACCAGGATCCGCGTGTCCTCCGGAGCCGGTGACCGGGCGGACCGGCAGGCGGTTCGGCCAATCCGGGCGCGGGCCCGCTCCGAAGGGCGGATGTGAGTTCCGCACTGTCCGCCCGGCCGGGACCGCACCGCTGTCCCGCCGGGACCATGAGGAGGCCCTCGATGTCTGCCGTCCGCCGATCGGGCTCGACGCCCGCCCAGTGCGAAGGAACGGACGGATGAGCGCCGTCGTCCACCTGTCCGGTCCCGGACGGCCGGTACCGGACCTGACGGAACTCCTCGCCCGCGTCGCGCGCGGGGACCAGGACGCGTTCTCCCGGCTGTACGACGTGGTGGCCGGTCCGGTGCTGGGGCTGGTGCGCAGGGTTCTGCGCGATCCCGCGCAGTCCGAGGAGGTCGCCCAGGAGGTGTTGCTGGAGGTGTGGCGCACCGCTGCCCGCTACCGGGCCGAGCGCGGTGAGGTGATGCCGTGGGTGCTGACCATCGCGCACCGGCGCGCGGTGGACCGGGTCCGCTCGGCGCAGGCCGCCGCCGACCGCGACCAGCGGGTCGCGGCAGCCTCCCACACCCCGGTGTTCGACGAAGTCGCCGAACAGGTCGAGGGCAGACTGGAGCGCGAGCAGGTCAGACGCTGCATGAGGACGCTCACCGAACTGCAGCGGGAATCGTTGACACTGGCTTACTACCGCGGTTACACCTACCCCCAGGTCGCCGAGGTCGTCGGCGCACCGCTGGGCACGGTCAAGACCCGCGTGCGCGACGGACTGATCCGTCTGCGCGACTGCCTGGGGGTGGGAGCATGACCGCCGCCGACCTGCACACCCTGACCGGCGCCTACGCCGTCCACGCCCTCTCCCCCGCCGAAAGCGCGGAGTTCGAAGGCCACTTGGCCGACTGTCCGGCCTGCGCCCAGGAGGTGGCCGAGTTCGCCGCGACCCTGGCCAGGCTCGGGGCCGCGCGGGCCGTCGTGCCACCCGAGGCCCTCAAGGCCCGGGTGATGGCCGCGCTGCCCGGCGTGCGGCAGGAGGCGCCCCGGACCGCCGCTCTGCCCGGCGCGGGCTCCCGGCCCGGCCGGCGGGCGGGCGGGTGGACGAAGTTCGCGCTGGCCGCCTGCCTGGCCGTCGCGGTCGGCTCCGGTGGCCTCGCCGTCCAGCAGCACCGGCAGGCCGGCCACGCGCGCGCCCGGGCGGCCGCGCTCCAGCAGCAGGCGGACCGGCTGACGGGTCTGCTGACGGCGCCCGACGCCCGCACGGCCACCGGAACCGCGGCGGGCGGAACCGGCGTGGGGACGGCGGTGTGGTCGCACGACCGCGGTCAGGCCGCCTTCCTCGCTTCCGGCATGCCCACCCCGGCCGAGGGCACCACGTACCAACTGTGGTTCGACGACTCCGGAACGATGCGATCGGCCGGGCTGCTCGCCCGTGGGGACGGCGGGCTGGTGCTGTCCGGGCCACTGGGCGGGGCGACGGGTATCGGCGTCACCGTGGAGCCCGCCGGGGGTTCGACGCACCCCAGTGGGGTACCGGTCATGCTCCTGCCGCTCGGCTGAGACACGCCCTGGGGGGCGGCCTGGCACCGCCGGGCCTCGTCGGCCAACCGCAGGGGCGGCCTCCCCGACCACGCGGGAACCGTGCTCACGGCCGGGCGGAGCGTGCGGTGGGAGACCGACGCCGACGCCGCGGGCGCAGAACGCCCGGGACGCCAAGGACACCGCGCTCGACGCGTTCCGCGCCCCGACCCGGACGGGCCGCTCACCACCGACCAGGGGGGTGGCCGTCGACGACACCGACAACTCCCTCACCGTCGGCGACCGCGGCCCCACCCTGCTGGAGGACTTCCACCTGCGCGAGAAGCTCACCCGCTTCGACCACGAGCGCATCCCGGAACGCGTGGTGCACGCCCGCGGCGCGGGCGCGTACTGCTCGGCGTCCACTCGCAGGTCTGGGACGAGGCCCAGCTCACGGCGGGCCGCGATCCGGACTTCCACCGCCGCGACCTGTGGGAGGCGATCGCGGACGGCGACTTCCCCGAGTACGAGCTCGGCGTCCAACTGATCCCGGAGGAGGACGAGTTCGCCTTCCCCTTCGACCTGCTGGACCCGACCAAGCTGGTGCCGGAGGAACTGGTGCCGGTCCGCCCGGTCGGGCGGATGGTGCTGGACCGCAACCCGCAGAACTTCTTCGCCGAGACCGAGCAGGTCGCCTTCCACACCGCCAACGTCGTGCCCGGGATCGACTTCACCAACGACCCGCTGCTCCAGGGCCGCAACTTCTCCTACCTGGACACCCAGCTGATCCGGCTCGGCGGCCCCAACTTCTCCCAGCTGCCCGTCAACCGGCCGCTGGCCGAGGTCCGCACCAACCAGCGCGACGGCTACGGCCGGCAGACCGTCCACCCGGGCACCGGCTACGCGCCGAACTCCGTCGGCGGCGGCTGCCCCGCCGCTCCGGGCGGCGGACGACTGGCCGAGGGCGTCTTCGAGCACTACCAGGAGCGCATCGACGGCGCCGCGATCCGTCGGCGCAGCCCGAGCTTCGCCGACCACTACAGCCAGGCCGGACTGTTCCGGCGCAGCCTGGCCGACTGGGAGCAGCGGCACATCGTGGAGGCCTTCGCCTTCGAGCTGGGGAAGGTGGAGGAGCAGGAGGTCCGGCGCCGGATGGTGGGCAACCTGGTGCACGTGTCCCCCGGGCTGGCGATGGAGGTGGCCCGGCACGTCGGCGTTCCCGAGCCCGAGGCCGAGCCCGGGCCCAACCCCGGGCCCAAGCCCGAGCCCGAGGCCGCTTCCGGTCCCGGGGCGACGTGGTGGAGACGCTCGCCGCGCAGGACGGCCACGTCCTGACGGGCGACGGCGAGCACCTGCCGGTGGACCGGGCCCTGCCCACCACCGCCTCGGTGCTCTACGACGCACTGGTGCTTTCGGACGGCTGCGAGCAGACGCTGCCGTCCGACCCGGACGCCGTCCGCTTCCTCACCGAGGCGCTGCGGCACGGCAAGCCGATCGCCGTCCTGGGGACCGGCGTCGAGCTCGCCCGGGCGGCCGGACTGGGTACGCCGTCCGCGCCGGCGGGTGTCGCGGTCCACCCGCCCGGCGAGCCGGTCGACCCGACGTTCTGGGACGAGTTCGCGGCACTGGTCGAGCGGCATCGCTTCCCGGCCCGGTGACCCGAGCCGTCCGGGCCCGGCCGGAGCACCCCTGCCGCGGGGCGGACGTCCCGGCGTTCACCTCTCGCCGGCCACGCCGTCCGAGTCCCGGTGGTCCTGCTCCGGGGGCCGCGGCGGTCGTGTCGCCCGCGGGCTCAGGTGAGGGCGGTGACCAGCAGGGTGAAGGCGGCGACGATGACGGCGACGCGGACGTAGTGGTAGCGGTCCCAGCGGTTCATCTGCTGCTTCCAGTCGGCGGGCCGGTTCTCGGGGGTCCACGTCCTGCCCCGGTTGTTGATAGGGACGAGCAGCAGGACCGACATGATCACGCTGACGATCAGCAGCGCGCCGGCGACGACGACCAGGCCGGCGCCGGGGCGGTGCCATCCGGCGACGGCCCAGACGGCGCTCAGGACGAGCGAGCCGATGTACCAGAACGGCATCAGGGCGCCGAGCATCCGGCCCCCGTGGGCGCGGCCGAGTTGACCGCTGTCCTCGGGGAGTGCGTCGAGGATCCGGTTGATGAAGAAGGCGACGGAGAACTCCACCCCCACCATCAGGCCGACGACCACGGTGGTGAAGACCTCAAGTGCGTTGAGCATGGTGACCCCTCCAGGGATCTAGCACTGCTAGCTGATGTGGCAACGCTAGTACTGCCGTCGCTCGATTGTCTAGCAGTGCTAGGATCGGATCATGTCGGTACAGGAACGCAAGCAGCGCGAACGGGCGGACCGCGAGCGCCTCATCGTGGCCACGGCCCGCGAACTCGCCGAGCAGCAGGGCTGGGACGCGGTCACCACCCGCCGGCTCGCCGAGCGCATCGAATACAGCCAGCCCGTCCTCTACAGCCACTTCCGCGGCAAGCGCGAGATCATCGGCGCCGTCGCCCTCGAAGGTGCCACCGAGATGGCCGCGGCACTGCGGGCCGCGACCTCCGCCGCGAACGATCCCCGCCCGCGGGTCACCGCCCTCGCCCGCACCTACCTCGACTTCGCCGAACGCAACCCGGCGGTCTACGACGCCATGTTCCAGCTCGACGGCGGCCTGGCGTTCGCGCACGAGGACACCCCGGAGCCGCTGAAGGACGCCTTCGCCGCCCTGCTGGAAACCCTCGGCGAGGTCACCGGGGACGGCGTCCACCCGGCACTGTTCACCGAGGTGTTCTGGGCGGCCCTGCACGGGCTGGCCACCCTGACCCGGGCGGGACGACTGCCGCCGGAGGACACCGAGCGGAGAGTGGAACTGCTGGTGGACCGGCTCGCCGTGGTCTGACACACCGTCCCGACGGGCGGACGGGTGGCCAGCGCGAACAGGACCGCATGCAGGGGTTGCCGGCGACCGGACGGGGACCCGCTCGACGACACAGGTCACGGCCGTCGTCCCGACAGGGCGGACCGGGGAAGCCGGACCTGCCGGACCAGCACCCCCGGCCTTATTGCACAATGGTTGCAGTTGCACAGTGATCAGCAATAAGGGGTGCGCGTGATGCCGGACTCGCCGGTGGTGCTGGGGATCGAGTCCTCGTGCGACGAGACAGGCGCCGGTCTCGTCCGCGACGGGGTCCTGCTCGGACAGGCGGTCGCGTCGAGCATGGACGAGCACGCCCGCTACGGCGGGGTCGTGCCGGAGATCGCCGCCCGCGCCCACGTCCACGCGATGGCCCCCGTGGTCCGCGAGGCCCTCGACCGGGCCGGACTCACCCTCGCCGACGTCGGCGCCGTCGCCGTCACCGCCGGACCCGGCCTCTCCGGCCCGCTCCAGGTCGGGGTCGCGGCGGCCAAGAGCTACGCCTTCTCGCTCGGCGTCCCCCTCTACGGCGTCCACCACCTCGCCGGACACGTCGCCGCCGCCGCCCTGGACGGCGAACCCCTGCCGAACCCGTGCGTCGTGCTGATCGTCTCCGGCGGGCACACCTCCCTGCTGCTGGTGCGCGACCTCGCCCGCGACCCGATCGTCCACCTCGGCGACACCCTCGACGACGCCGCCGGCGAGTGCTTCGACAAGGTGGCCCGGATCCTCGGCCTGCCCTACCCCGGCGGGCCCGCCATCGACCGCGCCGCCCGCGAGGGCGACCCGAACGCGGTGCGCCTCCCCCGCCCGCTCAGCGGGCCCAACGACCCCCCGTACGCGTTCTCCTTCTCCGGCCTCAAGACCGCCGCCGCCCGCTGGGTCGAGGCCCGACGGGCGGTCGGCGCCGAGCCGCACGTCCCGGACGCGGCCGCCGCGCTCCAGGAGGCCATCGCGGACACCCTCACCCGCAAGGCCGTCCGGGCCTGCACCGACCACGGGATCGACACCCTCGTCGTGGTCGGCGGGGTCGCCGCCAACTCCCGCATCCGCGCCCTGACCGAACAGCGGTGCGCCGCGGCCGGGATCACCCTGCGGGTGCCGCCGCTGCGCCTGTGCACCGACAACGGCGCGATGATCGCGGCCATCGGCGACCTCCTGGTCCGCTCGGGCGCGGCCCCCTCCCCGATGAACCTCTCGATCGACCCGTCCGCCCCCTTGGAGTACGCGGCGCTCTCCCCGCTCGCGCCGATGGCCCCGGTCCGGGCCGCGTAACGGCCGTCCCGGCGCGGCGGCCGCACCGCGCCGGCGCGCCGCCCGCCGGGCCCTGCCCGACGTGGTGAGCCGGGAGGGCAGCGCGGCCGGCACCGCGACCAGATGGCCATGACGGGTGCCGACGGTCTCGCCTTAGGATGCGGGACATGGACAGGATCACGCTGCCGCACGGAGAGCTCATACCGATGACGACGAGGCGAACCCGCTGGCAGGAGGCGGGGCAGAGCGGGAACTTCGGCAAGCGGTTCGCCGAACTCATCTCCGCGGGCGAGGACGTCGACGGTGAGGCCCGGCTCGCCGACACGCTCCTGCCGCGCGGTGCCCGAGTGCTCGACGCCGGCGCCGGTATGGGGCGGGTGGCCGCCGCGCTCCTGCAGCGGGGGCACGACGTGGTCGCGATCGAGCCCGACGAGGCCCTGGTCCGGCAGGCCCGGGAGACCTACCCCGGGCTGCCGATCGAGGAACGCGACATCCTCGACCTCGGCCCCGACGACGGCCCGTTCGACCTGGTCGTCTGCGTGGGCAACGTCATCGTCTACCTGGCCGAGGGCACGGAACGCAGGGCACTGGGCGCGATGCGCGACGTGCTCGGCGAGAACGGCCGGATCCTGGTCGGCTTCCACCTGCAGGACCCGCCGCCGCACGCCCGGACCTGCACGGCGTCGGAGTTCGAGGCGGACCTGGCCGCCGCCGGACTGCGCGTCGACCTTCGGGCAGGCACCTACCAGCTGCACCCCGCGAACGACGCCTACGGCGTCTGGATCCTGAGCCGCGCCCAGAGTTGACCCCGCCTCCAGAGCCGCCGTTCGACCGGCGGACTCGGCGGACTCGGCGGATTCTTCGCGAGGCCGGACCACCCCGAGGCCGGACGGGGTCAGGCGCGGGCGATGGCCTTGCGCAGGCAGTAGGCGGCGGCACCGGCCGCGATCACTGCGGCTCCCCACAGGACCGAGGCGGGTGGCAGGGCGAAGGCCAGGAGCACGCAGCCGACGGCGCCGACGACGGGGACGATCCGGGCGGGGCGGCCCTCGGCGGGGGTGAGGGTCCAGGCGGAGGCGTTGGCGATGGCGTAGTAGGCCAGCACGCCGAAGGAGGAGAAGCCGATCGCGCCGCGAACGTCCGTGGTGGCGGCCAGGACCGCGACCACCGCACCGACCGCGAGCTCGGCGCGGTGCGGCACGTGGAAGCGCGGGTGGACGGAGGCCAGGGCGCGGGGCAGGTGCCGGTCGCGGGCCATCGCCAGGGTGGTGCGCGAGACCCCGAGGATCAGCGCGAGCAGCGAGCCGAGCGCCGCGACGGCCGCCCCCACGCGCACCACCGGGGCGAGTGCGGGAACGCCGGCGGCGCGCACGGCCTCGGTGAGCGGTGCGGTGGTGTGGGCGAGCCGGTCGGGCCCGAGCACGGCGAGCACGGCCACGGCAACGGCGGCGTAGACGACGAGCGCGATGGCGAGCGCGATGGGGATCGCGCGGGGGATGGTTCGCTTCGGGTCGCGGACCTCCTCGCCGAGGGTGGCGATGCGCGCATAGCCGGCGAACGCGAAGAACAGCAGCCCGGCGGCCTGGAGCACCCCGCCGAAGGTCGCGTCCGCGCCGATGACGAGCCGCGCGCCCTCGACGGCGGGGCCGGTCATGCAGGCGGTGACCACGGCGGCGAGCACCGCCAGGACGACGGCGACGATCCCCCGGGTCAGCCACGCCGACTTCTGCACGCCGACGTAGTTCACCGCGGTCAGCGCCACCACCGCGGCGACCGCGACCGCGTGCGCCTGACCGGGCCACACGTAGGAGCCCACGGTGAGGGCCATCGCCGCGCAGGAGGCGGTCTTGCCGACCACGAAGCCCCAGCCCGCCAGGTAGCCCCAGAACTCCCCGAGCCGCTCACGGCCGTAGACGTAGGTGCCACCGGACTGCGGGTAGCGGGCGGCCAGCCGGGCGGAGGAGGTGGCGTTGCAGTACGCCACCACCGCGGCCAGGGTGAGGCCCAGCAGAAGACCGGAACCGGCCGCGCCGGCGGCCGGGGCGAGCGCGGCGAAGATCCCCGCGCCGATCATCGACCCGAGCCCGATCACCACGGCGTCGAACACGCCCAGATGGCGCCTCAGCTCCCCGGCCCGGGCGGATGCCGGTGTCCCCATCGCTGACTCCTTGACCACGGCCTACGGCCGTTACTGACTTTCGGTACCGGCGCACGCTATAGGAGCAAGGTGTCGAGCGGCTCTCCGGTGCCGCGCCGGCCTGGTCGGCCGGGGTGACCGCGACCAGGAGGGTCTGGCGGTCGGGGTGGCTGCCGGGGACGGGGTCGAGCATGTAGCGGCCGATGTAGCGTCCGTTGCCGCCGAACACGCGTAGATGCCGAGCACCGGATCGCCGAGCTGAGGGCGGCCCGCGCCACGCTGCGCGAGCTGGCCCTCACCGCCTGCGCGGGTTCGTCGAGGACCTCCACAGCGGGAAGGTGCCGGTGCTCCAGGTCCCCGGCACGGCCGTCTTCCTGAACCGGGGCAAACAGACCGCACCACTGGCCCTGCGGGCCAACGTCGAACACAACCACGTTCGGCACGATCAGGTCGTGATCCTCTCCATGGAGACCGAGACCGTACCGCGCGTCCCAACAGATCAGCGGATCGCCGTCGACGACCTCGGCTACGCCGACGACCGGATCATCCACGTCACCGCCCGGTTCGGCTACATGGAGACACCGGACGTGCCCACCACCCTGGCGATGCTCGATCCAGCCGAAGCCGAGGGCCGCCTGCGGCTCGACCAGGCGTCCTACTTCCTGTCGAAGATCGAGCTGCGGCGTGGGAAGCAGCCGACGATGGCGCCCTGGCGCAAGCGCCTGTTCATCGCCACCTCCTACATCACCGCCGACGCCGCCGAGTACGTCGGCCTCCCCCGCGACCGCACCGTCATCATGGGCTCGCACATCGAGGTGTGGACGTGCCCGACCGCGCACGGCCACGGCTCGGACCCGCAGCGAACCCCACCGGTACCGGCCCCGCGAGTCCGACGCCGACTCACAGCCAGTCGTTGCGGCGGAACGCCCGGAGGACGAACACGCGGACGGTGGCGGTGAAAGCCACCACCGCCGGGTAACCGAACGTCCAGTGCAGCTCCGGCATGCAGCCGAAGTTCGTGCCGTACCCGGCCGGGGGCCGTCGAGCCCGCTGATAGGTTCCTGCGATGAGCGAGCAACTGCCCGGCGGCGGCATCGAGCTGTCACCCGACGAGATCGAAGCCCTCGACGCCAGATGGTCGTCCTGCTGGACCCCGAGTGAGGTCGCGCAGCGGTTGGCCGGGATCGGCACACCCTGGTACGTCGCCGCGGGCTGGGCGCTGGACCTGTTCCGCGGCAGGCGGACGCGCGCTCATGGAGACATCGAGATCGCGATTCCGGCCGCGAGCTTCCCCGAGGTCCGCTCCCGCTTCCCCGGGTACGTCTTCGACGCGGCGGGCAGCGGCCGGATCTGGGAGGACGCCGCACCGGAGGTGCTGGCCGCCGTGCACCAGACCTGGCTCCGCGATCCGGTCACCGGAAACTACCTGCTCGACGTGTTCCGCGAACCGCACGACGGCGACACCTGGATCTGCCGACGCGATGAGAGGATCCGGCTCCCCTACCGCGACATCATCCTCCACACCCGGGACGGCATCCCGTATCTGGCACCCGAACTGGTCCTGCTGTTCAAAGCCAAGCATGTCCGCCGAAAGGATCAATCGGACTTCGACGCGACCGTCCCGCACATGACCCCGGCTCAGCGCGGGACCCTGACCGGGCTGCTCGCCCGCGTACACCCCGGGCATCCCTGGATCGCGGCCCTGTAGCCGGCCCTCTCCCGGTGGGCTCGCGTATCGGATCGCCGCACCGGTCGGCGGAGGCTTCGGCTCCGCCGACCGATCGCCCGCTCCCGGCCTCGGCGCCCCGCCCCCGTACGGGTTGTCCGCTCCCCGCACCCGGCAGGTCGGCACGGATTCGACCTGGCCGAGCAGCCGCCGGATGCAGTCGCGCGAGGCGGACGAGAGGATCGAGTCGCCGGTGAAGACCTGGCGCAGCAGCTGCGCCTGGTCGGTGGCGGTGGTGGAGGTGAGACCCCAGTAGCCGTCCGTGCCACCCACGGTGGAGGTCAGCCCGAACCGTTCGTCGGCGGCATCCAGGCCGGCCTCCTGGCCTATCGCGTTCCACAGGGCCGTCGCCGAGTCGTTGTCGCTGTTCTCGATCATCGCGGCGGCGAGGCTCCGCTGCGCGTCGCTCAGCCCGGTGCCCCGGTCCTGGGCCTGAAGCAGCAGCGTGGCCAGGATGCCGACCTTGACGATGCTGGCGGTGGCGAAGGCGTGCCCGGACGCACCGTAGGCGAGCGACTGCCCGGTGGCCAGGTCGGTGACCGAGGCCGAGACCGCGCCGTCGGCCTGCGCGGCGGCGCTGCGCAGAGCCGCGTCGGTGACCGGGGCGGGAGGGACGGTGGGACTGGCCCCGGTGCACGCCGAGGGGGTCACGGCCGCCGCGGGGACGACCTCCGTGGACGCCGCCGTAGCGGTCCGGCGGCGATCGGAACGGAGCCGGGCCGTCAGCCTCGCCCGTCGCGACCGGCTCGCCCCGACCCGGTGACGGCCCCGGTCGGGGTTGCCCCTCGTGCTGTCACCCGGCCGGACGAGCACGCTCGCCCACGACCCGTGGCGAAGGGATAGTGACCTTACGCGACAGGCCGAGCGGTCGCCTGGCACCACGCGCGGCACCAGGCGACCGAGGCGCCGGAGCCCGCTGCCCGAAGCCGCCCGCGGCCGCGGCCGGGCCGTCGGCGCGACGGCGGGCCCCGGGGTGGGTGCTGCCGCCCTTCCGTCCGGCCTCTCACCGAGGGGAACACCGCTGCCATGACACCGACCCGGAACGAGGACGAGGACGACGACGAGGACGACGAGGCGATGTTCGGTGCGGAGACGGTCCGGGACGGGGAGCTGCGGGAGGCTCTGCAGCGGCTGGCCGCCGGCACCTGCGCGATCGTCCGGGTGCCCGACCTGCTCCGGGGCGACCTGAGCGACCTCGTCGCCCGCATCGAGCAGGCCGACTTCGAGCCCTACGACGAGGAGCGGCTCGACCCGCCGATCCTGAAGTTCGGCCCCGCGGTGTACGACTACTACGGGCAGGGCCGGGTCCGGGACGCCTACTGGGAGAAGGCGGAGCAGACCCGGAAGGCCGCCCGCGACCTCTACGGCGACACCGACCCGGCGGTGGCCCTCATGCGGCGGCTGGGCACCGAACTCGGCATTCCGGTGCGCCCCGCGACCATCGGGGGGCGCCCGCTGCACGCGGGCATCCTCCGCGAGTTCCCCACCGGCTCGAAGATCCACTACGACGAGGTGGTGCGGGAGTTCCCCGGTCGCCTCGACGACCAGCCCCTCGTGCAACTCGCCTTCAACCTGCACCTCACCGTCGCCGGGCACGGCGGCGCGCTGACCGTCTGGCGGCACCGCTGGATCCCCGCCGACGACACCCGCAGGGACGGCTACGGCTGGGCCCCCGAGGTCGTCGCCGACGCGCCGTCGGCCACGGTGCGGGCCGAGCCCGGCGAAGGCGTCTTCTTCGACTGCCGCAACTTCCACCAGGTGCAGGACTTCGAGGGCGGCCGCCGGATCACCCTCTCCCTCTTCCTGGGATTCACCATGAACGGCGAACTGATCGTCTGGTCCTGACCGCCGCCCCGGCCCCGGCGAGCCCCCTCGCCGACGTGTTGCCGGAGTCGGCCGGCGCCCCCGCCCCCGGGACGTACCGGGGGCGGGGGCGCCGGGGTGGTGAGGTGGTGGGGTGTGTCCGGGTCAGCTCCGGGTGGCCACCAGCTGGCTGGAGCCGTCCGGCAGGCCCGCGATGGCGGCGCGCTGGGCCGGGAAGGTGCTCGCGCCGTACGCGCCCTGGACCGCGGCGAAGCCGGACCAGGCGCCGCTGGTGAAGCGGGTCTCGTGGTAGAGGTTGCCGTCGTTGCCGATCACCGCCACCTGGGAGGACCCGTCCGGCAGACCTGCGATGCCGACCGCCCGCGCGGCCATGGTGGGCGTGCCGCTGCCGGGAAGCGCGGCGAAGCCGGACCAGTTGCCGTCGGCGAAGCGGGCCTCGTGGTAGATGTTCACGTCGCCGCCGATCACCAGGACCTGCGAGGAGCCGTCCGACAGCCCCGTGATGGCCACCCGCGAGGCCGCCATCCGCGAGCTGTTCACGCCCGGGAGCGGGGCGAAGCCGCTCCAACTGCCGTTGGAGAAGCGGGTCTCGTGGTAGACGTTCCCGTCGTTGCCGATCGCCAGGACCTGGGCGGACCCGTCGGGCAGGCCGGCGATGGCGATGTCCGCGGCCGCCATCGTCGGGGTGCCGACCCCGGGGAGCTCCCCGTAGCCGGACCAGGTGCCGTCGGCCGAGCGGATCCGGTGGTAGACGTTGCCGTCGCTGCCGACGGTCACCACCTGCGAGGAGCCGTCCGGCATGCCCGCGATGCCGGTCCGGCGGGCCTGGGTGGCCGGCGTGCCGTCGTCGGGCACCCCGGCGAAGCCGCTCCAACTGCCGTTCGAGGCGCGGACCCCGTGGTAGAGCCGGCCGTCCAGGCCGATGCCCAGCTCCTGCGAGGAGCCGCCCGGCAGCCCGGTGATCGCGGCCTCCGAGCCGCGGAACACGCCCGCGCCGCCCGTCAGCGGGCTGAAGCCGGGCCAGGCGCCCGAGCTCTGGCGCACGCCGAGGAAGAACGCGGAGGACTGGGACGGCGGGGCGGCGGTGAGCTGGATGTCCAGGTAGTCCTGGTCGATCGCGATCGCGTAGCCGCCCCAGGTCTCCGGGTTCTGCGGCGAGGCGTACTGGTGGGCGCGCTGGTGGTTGTTCCAGTAGCCGGCCGGAATCGACGGGTCGGCGGTGTCCTCCTTGCCGTTCCAGTTGGCGGTGAAGACGGCGTCGGGCATGGTGTAGGCGCTGTTGCCGGCGTTCGCGGCCAGGTCCTTCATGCCGGACGAGGAGCTGCTGTAGACGCCGGAGTTGTAGCCCCAGGCGTGCAGTTCGTTGGTCCAGGCGGTGAGGAAGGCGAGCACCGCGGCCGAGTACTGCGGGGTGGTGTACGCCTCCATGTCGTAGTAGAGGATCGTGCCGGGGCCGAAGCCGAGGGCCTGGGCCTGGCTCACCGCGTCGTCGGCGGCGTTGGCGCCCTCGGTGGCGGGGTAGCTGATCTTCGGGGCCTGCACGCCGACGTACATCGGCATGAAGGCCCAGCCCGCGGCCTGCTGCTGCTGGACCCAGGAGGCCGTCAGGTTCGGCTGGGCGCAGGCCCGCCTGACACCGCCGATGTAGACGCCGACCGCCCGGTACGGGGAGGAGGCCATCCACGCGTTCATCGCGGCGCCGGAGGGCGCCGTACAGGCGTCGAAGCCCTTGCCGGTGTAGTTCGTCGCCGACGCGGGAACCGCCGCCGCCGCGGCCGAAGCAGCCGGGGCGGCGGCTGCGGCCATGGCCTGGCCGGACGGCGCGGCAGCGGCCGCGGTGGACTTCGGGGCGGCGGTCGTCCGGGGCCCGGCGGGCGCCGGCTGCGGTCGGTGCGTCGGCGCGGGGGTGAGCCCGGCGCCGGTGATGATCCGCCGCACCAGCGGCTGGTCCGTGTCGTACGTCCCGGTCACCGCGACGACGCCGTCGGTCGCCCGGACCGTCTGCGCGACCGGGTTGGAGCCCTCCCGGTCCGGCGCGGCGCCCTCGGCGGGCTCGACCAGCAGGGCCTCCGTGCGGCCGGTCAACCGCGGCGGGCAGGCCTGCTGCTCGCCCGGGTGACCGAGGTACACCGCGTGCTGGTCGAAGCGGACGCAGGCCTGCGGGTCCACGGCCAGGTCCACCACCGGCCAGGCCGAAGGCACCTGGAAGACGCGGCCCTGGTACGTCACCGCCTTGGTGTCCGGGCTTGCGGCGGGAGCTGCGGCGGCGGAGCCTGCGACGGCGGGCGCCGCCATCAGCACGGCCGCCACGACGGCCGCGGCGCTCCGGAGCGCTGTCATTGGGGACTTCACCCAGTTCTCTCCTGACGTGACGAAAGACCGCACGCCGAGGAGTCGGCCGCGCGGCGTCGGCCACGATATCCACGCCTTCGACGGGTGCCGCCACAGGCCCCTCCCGTCAGCCGACTGTCCGTCAGTCCGGCCGGCTGTCAGCCGCCGCTCCCGGCACGGTCCGACCGGCTCCGGGCCACGGTCCGGACGAGGGCGTCGTCGTCCGGTCCGGAACCGACGACGGGCGGTGAACGGCCGCCCGGGGGGCGCGCCCGCTCCGGGCGATCGGGCGCGCGGGAGTCGCCCGGTTTCCCCCGGCCCGCTCAGGCCTGCCCGGAGCTCCATCCGCGCTCGTGGAGCCGCGCGAAGCCGTCGAGGAGGAGGTCGAGGGCGAACTCGAACTCGAACTGGTCGTCGCAGCCGCTGCCGACGACCGACGCGCCGTCGTGGGCCCGGGCCATGGCGATCTCGGCGATGTGCGGGTACCTGGCCGCCATCGCCCGGAGCGCGGCGGCCTGCTCCCCGGGCTCGTCGCCCGGAGAAGCCGGGAACAGCTCCTGGGTGAAGCCCCAGACGCGACTGCCCAACGCGTGCATCGCATGGTGGGTCAGGTCGACGGAGAGGCCGCCCCCGCGGAACGTGCCGATCACGGAGTCCAGGTAGTCCAGCACGGCGGGGGTGGGGGTGCCGCGGGACTCGATGACGCGCAGCGCCCACGGGTGGCGCAGCAGCGCCCGCCGGGCCGACAGGACGCGCTCGCGGATCGCGCTCCTCCAGTCGGGGCCGTCGGCCGGGGGGTCGATCTCCCCGACGACGAGTTCGACCATGCCGTCGAGGAGCTGCTCCTTGTTGGCCACGTGCTTGTAGAGGGCCATCGGCACGACGCCCAGTTCCTGGGCGAGGCTGCGCATGCTCAGCGCCTCGATCCCGGACTGGTCGGCGCGGGCGACGGCGGCGCGCAGCACGCGGTCCCGGTTGAGCGGCTTCCTCCGCTCGGTGGCCGCCTGTTGGGCGTCTGCCTGCTTGGCCATGGTCCTCACCGATCCCCCTTGACAGGTGTACGGGGTACACCATACCGTCCCGCCATGAGGTGTACGGCGTACACCTCTTCCCGCCTCCACGGCCGAAGGAGCCCCAAGTGGCCTCACCGAGAACCCTCGCGACAGCGACGGGCACGTGCTTCCTCGTCACCCACGTCACCTCGATCGGCGGGCTCGTCCTGTACGGCCCGATCCTGAAGACCGCCGACTACGTGCTCGGCGCCGGCCCGGACACCCAAGTGCTCCTGGGCGCCCTGTTCGAGGTGCTCCTCACCATCGGCATCGTCGGCACCGCATTCGCGATGTACCCCGTCGCCCGCCGGCACGGCGAAGGCCTCGCCGTCGGGTACCTCGGCCTGCGCACCCTGGAAGCCGCCGTCATCGCCGTCGGCATCGTCAGCCTGCTGGCCGTGGTGACCCTCCGCCAACACCCGCCACAGGGAGCGGACAGCGCCTCGCTCCTCACCGCGGGGAAAGCCCTGGTCGCCGTCCACGACTGGACGTTCCTGCTCGGCCCCAACTTCATCTGCGGAGCCAACACCGCGGTGCTCGCCTGCCTGCTGTACCGCTCCCGGCTGATACCGCGCTTCATCGCCGTACTGGGGCTCGTCGGCGGCGCGCTGATCTTCACCTCCGCGATCGCCGTCCTGTTCGGCCTCTACCCGCAGGTCTCCGGGCCGGGGATGCTCGCCGCCGTTCCGGTCTTCGCCTGGGAGCTGTGCCTGGCCGTCCGGCTGATCACCAAGGGATTCAACCCGACGACCGCCTCCTGAGCGTGCCGTCGCACTGTGACGCCCGTTTCTCACGCCTCCCGGGTGTCCGCTTCGCACGACACCGGAGGCACGTGTGAGGACCTCCGCCCCGGGCCTTGCCGCGTCCTCGACGGGCCCTGTCGAGGACTGCCGTCAGACAGTGCCCACGGCCGCGGCGGCCGCCGCCGACTCGGGTGACAGCGATGCGCCGTAGTCGCGCAGCCGGATCGGGGTGGTACGGGTGCACTCGGGTGCCTGGGCGGCCAGCATGTCCAGAATCTCCTGGGTGGGGGCGGGCATGAAGAACCGCTCTGCGCCCTCGCGACCCAGGGCCTGGTGCTCCGTCACGTAGCCGCGCATCTCGCGCTCGTACGCGGCGAAGGCCCTCGTGTGGTCACCACCGGAGGCGGCGAGTTCGCCGGCCAGGATGTACGCGCCGATCAGGGCCTGCGAGGTGCCGCGGCCGGAGGTCGGGCCGGCGCAGTACCCGGCGTCGCCGAGCAGCACGACCCGCCCCTTGGACCAGGTGTCCATCTCCACCTGGGCGTTGGCGTCGAAGAAGAAGTCCGATGCCTGCGCCATCTCCTGGAGCAGGCGTGGGATCTCCCAGCCGTCGTCCGCGAAGCGTTCGGCGATGATGCAGTGCTGCCCGGCGCGGTCGTGGCGGTCGTACTCCAGATGCCCGGCGGCGAAGTGGAAGGCGGCGCGGGCCTCGCTGTTGGCGCGGGCGGTGAAGATGTTGGCGGCCCTGCCCGGGGCGGCGTGGAGACGGCCGGTGTTCTGCAGGCCGAGGTAGTTGTCCAGGCCGAAGATGGCGGTGTAGATGCCGAGGTGGCGCACGAACTGCTCCTCGGGGCCGAAGGTGAGCGCCCGGGTGCGCGAGTGCAGGCCGTCGGCGCCGACGACCAGGTCGAAGCGGCGGGGAGCGCCGCGCTCGAAGGTGACCTCGACGCCGTGCTCGTCCTCGGTCAGGCTCGCGATGGAGTCCCCGAAGACGTACTCGACGTCGTCGCGGGTGGCCTCGTACAGCATCCTGGTCAGATCGCCCTTGAGGACCTCCAGGTCGCCCGCGAAGATCACGGCCGGCAGGGTCGCGTACTGGCGGCCCTCGGCGTCCACCATCGCCGCGTCGCCCATCTCGGTGTCCAGCTCGCGGATCCGCTCCAGCAGGCCCATCCGGTCCAGCACGTCCAGGGCTTCGCCGCGGAAGTCCACCGCGTAGCCGCCCTCGCGCACCGCTTCGGCGCGCTCCACCACGGTGGGGACGAAGCCGTGGCGGCGCAGCCAGTGGGCGAGCGCCGGGCCGGCCACGCTGGCGCCGGAGATCAGCACGGTGCGGGTGGTGGTGGTGTTCTTGGTCATCCCGGGTTCCTCTCTCAGGTCTGTGCGTACAACGTATGAGGCTCAAGTCCGCCTGTGAAGTGCGAAGATCGAGAAGGAACCCTAGTGCGCTAGGCTTCATGCACTAGTACACCAAGGAGTGCATCATGTCGGTCTTGCCGCCGTACGCGAGGATCGCCGCCGAACTGCGGCATCGCATCGAGGTCGGTGAGCTGCGTCCGGGTGACCGGGTGCCCTCCACGCGGGCGGTCACGCAGCGGTGGGGGGTGGCCATGGCCACGGCGACCAAGGCACTGGCGGTCCTGCGGCAGGAGGGTCTGGTCCGGGCGGTGCCGGGGGTGGGGACCGTGGTGTGCGCCGCCCCCCGTGCGCCGCGGGCGGCCCGAGGGGCGGCCGACCGGCGCACGGAGGGGCCGTCGGAGGAGTCGGCGGCGCGCCGACGCCTGGTGCTGGCAGGAATCGCGATCGCCGACGCGGAAGGGGTGGCCGCGCTCACCATGCGGCGGCTGGCCGCCGAACTCGGCACCTCGGCCATGTCCCTGTACCGGCACGTGCAGAACCGGGACCAGCTCCTCGCGCTGATGGTCGACGCGGCCTACGCGCAGTCGCCGCTGCCGACCCCGGCCCCGCCGCACTGGCGGTCCTGCCTGGACCTCTCGGCCCGGGCACAGTGGCGGCTCTACCAGGAGCACCCCTGGCTGGCGGCCACGATGAACCTCGCCCGGCCGCTGCTCGCACCGAACGGCATGCGCCACATCGAATGGGCCCTGGCGGCGCTGGAGGGCCTCGGCCTCGACGCCGACACCCGCATGCACGCGGCGGTCTCGCTCTTCGGATTCGTCCGGGGCTGCGCGGTCGACCTCGCGGCGGAGCAGGCGGCGGGTCAGGCCAGCGGTGTCACCGGCGATCAGTGGATGCAGGTCCAGGAGGCCCGGATGGCCGCGCTGCTGTCGGACGGCACCTTCCCGGCGTTCACCGCCGCCCGCACCGACCCCGGCCTGGGCCTGTCCGCCGAATCCCTGTTCACCTTCGGCCTCGACCGCCACCTCGACGGCTTGGCGGCCCTCATCGCCACCGCGGGCGACCGGTCGAACCTCGGCGGGACGAGCGGCGCGGTCGGCAATCTCCAGTGGGACCGGTGAAACCTCGCCGAGACGGGACAGCAGGGTCCTACGCGACCCTGACCACGTACTTGCCCCGGACGCCGCCCGCCTCCAGCGCCCGGTGCGCCGCCGCAGTCTCCTCCAGGGGGAAGACCGTGTCCACCGCGGGGCTCAGCTTGCCCTCGGCCACATGGCGGGCGAGGTCGTCGAAGTCCGCCCGCTTGGGGTCGCCGCTGAAGTAGCGCACCCGGCCGGGTCCGTGGACCGTACTGGCCGCGAGGTAGCCGAACGTCGCAGCGGGCCGATTCGGGTCGAAGGCGATGGTGACCATGCGTCCGCCGGAATCCAGTAGGCGCCGGAAGGCCCGCAGGTCGGTCCCCGCGGTGTCCAGGACCACGTCGAAGCGGCCCAGTTCCGCCGGCCGCGCGGTCCGGTGGTCGACGGCCTTGTGCGCGCCGAGCCCGCGGACGAAGTCCAGGCCGGCCGCCCGGGCGAGGGCCGTGACCTCGGCGCCGTACGCCCGTCCGAGCTGGACGGCGGCGTTGCCGACACCGCCCGCCGCGCCCCGGACGAGGAGCCGTTCGCCGGGGCGCAGCCCGGCTTTGTCCCGCAGCGCGGTGATGGCCGTGGTGGCCACCGGCAGCGCGGCGGCGTCCACCGGGTCAAGACCGTCGGGAAGGCGGCCGACCCGCTCGGCGGGCACGGCCACGTACTCGGCGGCGCTGCCGAACCCGGAGGTACGGCCCAGGACCCCCCATACGCGGTCGCCGGCCGCGAACCGTGCGACTCCGGTCCCCAGTTCGGCGACCTCGCCGGTGAAGTCCAAGCCGACGCGCTTGGGGAATGTCCGGCCGCTCAGGAGGCGCAGACGGCCGGCACGGACCGCCAGTTCGCCGCCGTTGACGCTGAACGCGCGCACCTTCACGAGGACCTCGCCGCGGGCCGGCTCGGGGCGAGGCACGCGGCCCGTGTAGAGCACATCGGGGCCGCCGTAGCGGTCGTAGAGCACTGCCTTCATCATGCGGTCGTTCATCGTTCCGCCTTTGCCGCCGGGAGCCGTACGGGATCTGGCACCGACCGTAAGCTCTCAAGTGGACGCAATCGTCCGCTTGGACCGGAAGCGAGAGACAGTGATGGCGGAATCCTCTCGGATCACAGCCCGGGACGGGATGCGGGCGGACGCCCGACGCAACCGGGAGCGCGTCCTCGTCGCCGCCCGTGCGGTCTTCGCGGAGCACGGGATCGACGCCCCGATGGCGACCGTGGCCCGTCGGGCCGGGGTCGGCGTGGCGACGCTGTACCGGCATTTCCCGACCCGGGACGCTCTGGTGCGGGGCGCGTTCGCGCAGCAGATGGAGACCTGCGCACGGGCTCTCACCGAGGCACTGGCCGCCCCCGACCCGTGGCAGGGCTTCCAGCAGCTGATCGAGACGGTCTGCGCTCTGCAACGGGAGGAACGCGGGTTCCCGGCCGCGTTCGTCACGGCGTTCCCTGAAAGCACGTCGGAACACGCGCAGTCCCGGCACCAGGCCGAACGGGACTTCACGACCCTGGTACGCAGAGCACAGGCGTCGGGCGCGCTGCGGGCCGACTTCCACCCTTCCGACCTCGTCGTGGTCCTGTTGGCACACGGCGGCCTGGTGACCGCCCTGCCGGATGACGGTGCGGCCTCCCGGCGCCTGGTGGCCTATCTGCTCCAGTCGTTCCGCACCGGCACGGCCGACGAACCGCTGCCTCCGCCGGCCGCGCTGACACTGCGCAGCCTCCCGATCGCAACGGACAGTTCCCAGGGGCAGCGGCCCACCAGAGCCTGACCCGAGACGGAACCTGCCGCAGGGCACGACCGTCGGCCGTGCTGCACGGTGCCGTCTGCGGTGCCGTGCACGCCGCCGTGCTCGTGCCCGGAGGTTCTTCCGAACCCGACAGCCGGAAAGCGGCCGTCGTGCAAGGATCGTCGACATGCGGAGCTTTCGGACCGAGGCTGCAGGCCTTGTCTCAGTTGAACGTTCGCAGTTCGGGTTGTGGGAGGAGGACGAGTTCGCCGAGGACGGCAGCTGGTTGGAACTGCCACTGGCTGCCGGGACTCCGGGAGTCACACTGACCGACGGGGCGGTCAAGGTCCGCAGTTCGATTCGGGAGCACTATGCGGAGGTGACCCTCGAGTTGACCGACCGTCCCGTGCGTCCGGAGGGGTTCAGCCTCCTTGCCAGGGTTCCGTACAGGTCGCGGACGGGCCGCATCGACGTGTGGACCCTCTTCTCGGGTCCTGCCGATGTGGCGTTGGAGTTCGAACTCGAAGGAAAGCCGCGCGATTTCACGCTCAGCGTGTTCTGGGCACGTGCAGATGATTCGGACGATCGGATGAGCGCGGACCTGCCCCGTGGGGTGGAACGGTTCCGCTTCGCGTTCGCGCCGGTGGCGGCGGAATGAACGGCAAGGAAGACGTACGGCGTCACCGGATGTCGGCTGGTCGGCCACCGGTCGCCGCCGGTGTGGTCGGCCTGCGGCGCGCCCAAGGTCCGTGTCGCACATCACATCGAGATTCTCAAGATTTTTTGCCGGTGCGGCCCTCGCTCGGGCTTGCAGGTAGAAGACCTTGATGTTGTTCCTGTCGCGTCGGTGATCATGAGGGCTTCCTGCCTCAGTGGCCCCTGACGAGAAGCTTGGCTCTGGTCTGGGGCCACGTGGTGTGCACGTAGTGATCCTCGGCGGCGCGCCAACGCCCGATCCACTCCTCGGGGTTCTCGCCGCGTGCTCGCACCCGCTGCAGGCAGACACCTCGCGGGGTGTCGACGTAGGCGGTGAAGTGGTAGTAGTGGGCCAGCTCCGGGCGGGCGGAGTAGACCCCTTCGACGATCACCACGGTTCCGGAAGCGATCTCGCGCCAGGCCCCGAGCTGTCCGGTGGTCCAGTCGTAGATCTGATAGCGGGCGGCCCGGTCCTGCCGCAGCGGGATCAGGACCTGGTCCCGGAGGCGTTCCCAGTCGAAGTAGCGGTGGTAGCCCTGTTCCGCGTCGAGCAGCTCCCGCTCGCGGTCGGGCATCGGACGGTAGAAGTCGTCGACGTGGACGATGACGGCGCCGTCGAGGTGTCCGGCCACCGCGGCAGCCAACGTCGTCTTGCCGGATCCTCCGGTGCCGTCGATGGCGACGATCCTGGTGGCCCCTTGGGTCCGGGACAGCTGCAGGAGGCCGTCGGCAACGTCCTTCGCTCGCTCCGCCACGTCCACGAGTTGCTGATGCGTCCGCAGCTCGATGGTCCGCGCGGCGCTCGACAGCACAATCTCCTGTGCTTCCCCGAGGCCGGCTCCCAGCAGTTCCCGGGTGACGGCGATCGAGTCCACGAACCTCCTGAAGCGCACCCCGCGACCAGCGCCAAGGCGCCCGCCGCCACCCCGGCGATCCGCACGGCCCTCATCCGCACCGCCCTCATCCGCGCCCCTCTCCCGGTTCGTACAGCCCCCCATTCCTACCCCACGAACCGGGAAGCGGCGACGGCCGGGAGCCCTGCCCCCGACCGCCGCCGCCCTGGATCCGCTGTTGCTCCCGCCCGATCCCCGGCGGCGTCCCGACCTGCGACGCGTACCACCTCCGATCAGGCGTCGAGCACCTGGCCGTCGCGCCTGACGACCGGTCCTTCCGTCGACCACGGGAACTCGATCCAGTCGTCGGTCCTCTTCCACACGTACTCGCACTTCACCAGGGAGTGCGACTTCTCGTAGATGACGGCGGACCGGACCTCGGCGACATGGTCGAGGCAGAAGTCGTGCACGAGCCGCAGTGTCTTGCCGGTGTCGGCGACATCGTCGGTGATCAGGACCTTCTTGTCGGTGAAGTCGATCGCGGCGGGAACGGGCGCCAACATGACGGGCATTTCGAGAGTGGTGCCCACGCCCGTGTAGAACTCGACGTTCACCAGGTGGATGTTCTTGCAGTCCAGCGCGTACGCCAGACCGCCCGCTACGAACACCCCGCCGCGGGCGATGCTCAGGACGAGGTCGGGTTCGTATCCGTCGTCGGCGATCGTCTGCGCGAGTTCGCGCACCGCCTGCCCGAAGGTCTGGTAATCCAAGGTCTCGCGCACATCAGTCACGGCGACCAGTGTCCTCGGCCCTCGGCCGGGCGGCGAGTACCGGCACGCTCAGGAGCGGAAGTGTGGTGTTTCACACCTCGGTCGCACACTCCGGGCCGGGCCGGGACCGGGCCGGGACCGGGCCGGAAGGGCCGTGCCCCACTCCGGGATCCCCTACTCCCTGGTGCCCCACTCCCGGATCCCCTTACTCCCGGATGCCTGCGGCCTCGATCGCCCGGAAACGGGTCGCACGCGAGGCCGCTCCCCACGCGGTGATCACGGTGACGAGGGCGCAGAGCGCGACGGTCCCCAGGACCTGCGTCCACGGGATCACCGTCGGCGCCGAGGTGACGAGTTCGCTCAGCGAAAGGTGCTGGGTCACCGCGACGAGCCCGGTCGCCACGGCCGCGAGCAGCGTGCCGACGACCACCGCCACGGCCGACTCGGCCACGGCCACCTTCGCGATCTGGCCGCGCACCGCGCCGGCCAGCCCGAGCAGGGCGAACTCCCGCCGGCGCCCGGCCATCGCCATGATCAGGGTGTTGGCGACGGCGATCAGCGCGTAGGCCAGCGCGATCCCCAGGATGATCACCGCGGCGTTGTCCGTCTGCTCGGCGGCGCGTGCGCGCTGGGCCTCCAGGTAGGCGTCATGGGTCATGACGTGCGCGCCGGAGCCGGCCAGCGCCTGGTTCACCGCCGCCGTCTGCTGTTCGTCGAGCGGCCGGCCCGGGCCCGTCCGGGAGTCGAGGTAGACCCGGTTCGGCGTCACCGCGCCGGTCAGCGACGCGGACAGGTAGGTGTCGTCGCCGTTCAGGCCGCGTGCGACGACCGCCGCGACGACGGTCGGCACCCGAGCACCGGTCGGCAGCAGCGTGACCACCTGGTCCCCCACCGACAGACCGTCGGACCGGGCCGCGTGCTCGTCGATGACCAGGAAGTTCTCGGGAAGCGAGGTGAGGGAGCCGGAGAGCACGGGCGGCGTGACGGTCGTGCCCAGCGCGGACGCGGGCACGGCGTTCGTGCTCAGCGAGTCGATCTGGTCGCCCTTCGCGGTGCCGATCCGGATGTTCATCGAGGTGATCGGGGTGACCCGGACCCCGGGCACGGCCGCCAGCTTCTCCAGCGTCCGCGCGTCGATCCCCGGGCCGCCGGGCACCACCACGTCGGCCGCGTGGATCTCCTGCTGCTGGCGGGCGAGCACCACCGCGTCACCGGACTTCTGCACCGTCAGCAGGGTGGCGACCAGTCCGACGGCCACCACGATCGGCGCCACCGTGGCGGCCGTACGCCGCCGGGAGGTGAGGATGTTCTCGCGCACCAGCAACGGGCCGGCCTTGGCCGAGCCGCGCAGCGGGCCGATCAGCGCCCGGGTGACCGGCCGCAGCAGGATCGGTGCCAGCAGGGTGACCGCGCCCACGTACAGGACCGGAACGGCCTCGTACTTGCGGGCGCTGGCCGCCAGGTACGGCTCGGTCCGGGCGATGACGATCCCGAAGGCGACCGCGCCGATCAACATCCCGATCCCGAGCAGCCAGCGGATCGGCGTCATCCCGCGGCGCTCCACCGCGCTCTCGCGCAGCACCTCGATCGGCCGGATCAGCGAGACCCGGACCAGGGTGGCGGCCGAGCCGGCCAGCGCCGCGGCCACGCCGATGACGAAGGAGAGCAGCAGCGGCAGGGGGTTGAAGGGGATGGTGAACCAGGACGGGGCCACGTTGTGGTCGAGCATCCAGGAGCGCAGCGGCACGGTGCACAGTGGGGCGAGGACACAGCCGACGACCGCCGCCGCCAGGCCGATCAGCAGCGCCTCGCCGAGCACCATGCGCCGCACCTGCCGGGGTGCGGCGCCCACCAGCCGCATCAGCGCCAGTTCTCGGCGGCGCTGCTCGGTGGCGAAGGCGAAGGTCGCGATGACGACGAACACCGCGACGAACACCGCCAGTCCGGTCGTACTGCCCGCCATCGCCTGGGCGTTGGCCAGCGCCTGGGCGCCGCCGGTGGAGTCGGCGTCGAGCCGGGTCAGGTCGTCACCGCCGAGGACCACGGCCCGGCCGCCCACGAGAGCGGACAGCTGCTGCGCGTTCTGGTCGGCGACCAGGGCGTTGACGCCGGGCGACAGGCGCTGGGCCTCGGCATCGCTGAAGAAGACGGCGCTCTCGAACCAGAGCGCGTCGGTGACCCCGACCACCTGGTAGCGGCCGGCGTTGTCGGAAGTGTCGGCCTGGCCCTGGCGCCCGATCAGTGCCCGCTCACCGCCGCCGACGACGATCTCGTCCGGGGCCTGCGGCGCGCGCCCGGCCAGCAGGTGGTAGCCCGCGAAGGCGGCCGATGACCAGGGATGGCCGGTCGTCCCCCCGGGGCCGGGGTTCAGCCGTACCGGGAAGCTGCGGTCGGGTGTGGCGTTGCCCGAGGCGGTCACCTTCGTCACGACCTCGGCCGGCAACACCGCCGGGGCCTTCATCGCGCGCCCCTCGAAGCCCTGCGGTGCGACCACGACCCGGGCTTCCTTGAACCGCTGCGGCCCCGGGTGCGGCGTGCCGAAGGTGGCCGCCAGGGTCAGCGTCATCATGCCGATCATCGTCGTGCCGAGCGCGAGGGCGAGGAAGGCGCCCACGAAGCCCACCAAGCGGTGACGCAGGGTGGCTACGGCGAGCTTCAGCACGGGTTCGCCCCGCTCCCGCCGGGCTCCAACGCCGCCATCCGCAGCGCCACGGTCTCGGCCGTCGGCTCGAACAGCTCGCCGGTCACCCTGCCATCGGTGAGGAAGAGCACCCGCTGCGCGTACGAGGCCGCCACCGGGTCGTGCGTGACCATGATCACCGTCTGCCCGTGCTCCTCGACGACGCCGCGCAGCAGCGCCAGGACCTCCCGCGCGGTACGCGAGTCCAGCGCGCCGGTCGGCTCGTCCGCGAAGATCACTTCGGGCCTGGCCACCAGCGCACGCGCGATGGCGACCCGCTGCTGCTGCCCGCCCGACAGCTCGGCGGGCCGGTGCCCACCGCGCTCGGCCAGGCCGACCTCGGACAGCCCCCGGTCGATCGCCACCGGGTCGATCGGACGCCCGGCCAACCGCATTGGCAACTCGATGTTCTGACGAGCCGTCAGTGATGGGATCAGGTTGAAGGACTGGAAGATGAAGCCCATGTGCTCACGGCGCAGCTCGGTCAGGGCACGCTCGGAGAGCTCGTGCAACGGCGCGCCGTCGAGCAGGACCTGGCCCGCGTCGACCCGGTCGAGGCCCGCCGCGCACTGCAGCAGCGTCGACTTGCCCGAACCCGAAGGGCCCATGATGGCGGTGAAGGTGCCCGTCTCGAAGCCGACGTCCACCCCGTCGAGCGCCCGCACCCGGTTGTCGCCGCGGCCGTACGTCTTGTGTACGGCGGTCAGGCGGACGGTGTCACCCGCCCTCCCCGCGCCGACGGAGGCCGGGCTCGAAGCCCGTACCGGTAGTGCCTTGTTCCGGAACACTCGCTCGCCTTCTCCATCGGGGCATCGGTCGGGGCATCGGTCACCCGCCGCACCGACGCTAGGGCCGTTCGGGGCATCCACACCTCCGGACTGCCCCTGATCTCACCCCTGAGGAACCCCCGAGGAACCCCTGACCCGGGCAGACGGCGGCCGCAGGGCCTGACCACTCAACAGGCCGACGCGGCACCGTCGTTCGACCGTTGGCCGCGGCTCGCCACGGATTCGGACACCGCGGTGAACGCCCGCACGAGGGGACGGTCGTCTCCCCGGCGGGTGGCCAGGAGGACCCGGCTCACGGCGGGCGGCCCGTCGAGTTCGAGGCGCCGTGCGCCCGCGGGGAGCAGCGTGGTGGCGCTGTGGGGGGCGATGGTGACGCCGAGGCCGGCGGCGACGAGCATGATGATGGTGTGCCAGTTGGAGCACTCCTGGGCGACCCGGACGTCGTTGCCGGTGTCCCGGATGGGCTGGGTGTTCACGTCGAAGGCGTGGGCTCCCGCCGAGCGCGGGAACAGGATCAGGGGGTCGGCGGCCAGCGCCGCCGCATTCACCCGGCCGTTCCCGGCGGCGGGGTGGTCGGTGGGGACGACCGCGACGAGGCGTTCCGTTGTCAGGAGGGCGAGGTCGATGTCGTCGCGTTCCTCGGCGTCCCGGACGATCCCGATGTCGGCGGTGCCGCGTTCCAGGGCCGTCAGGACGTCGACGGTGAAGCCGTCGTGCAGCCTGACCTGGACGTCCGGGCGGCGGTGGGAGAAGGCGCGGAGGCGTTCGCTGACGATCGCGGTGGCGGAGGTGATGAAGGCGATGTCCAGGCGGCCGGTCTCGCCGCGGCCGACGCGACCGGCCTCGTCGAGGTCGGCGGCCAGCCGGCCCAGCAGGTCCCCGGCCCGCGGCCGGAACGTCGCTCCCGCGTCCGTGAGGCGGACGCTCCGTGAGGTCCGCCGGAACAGCTCGACGCCGACGATCTTCTCCAGCTGTCTGATCTGCTGGGACAGGGCCGGCTGGGCGATGTGCAGCCGCTGGGCGGCGCGGCCGAAGTGCAGTTCCTCGGCCAGTGCCAGGAAGTACCGCAGATGGCGGAGTTCGATTCGCTGATCCATATCTCCAGCCTATGGATGGCGGCCGATGTGTGTATTGGACACCTGGGTGGGCGGAGCCGGAGGCTGACGTGGTGCCGTTCAGGGAAGGAACCCGCCTCATGCCGTACGCCTCCGCCCCGACCGTGGTCTCCCCGATCGCGTCGCCGAGCGACGCCGACGCGTTCCGCACGCTGAACGAGGAGTGGATCTCACAGCTGTTCACCCTGGAGGAGAAGGACCGGGCCGTGCTCGGGGATCCGTTCGGCCGCATCGTGGGCCCGGGCGGCGACGTACTCCTGGCCCGCGAGCCGGAAAGCGGCACCGTGGTGGGGTGCGTGGCGCTGCTGGCCTACCCGGACGCCGTGTTCGAGCTGGCGAAGATGGCCGTGACCCCCGCCGCGCGGGGACGCGGCATCGGCCGCCTGCTCGTGGCCGCGGCGATCGACCGGGCCCGGGCGCTCGGCGGGGCCCGGCTGTTCCTCGGCACCAACAGCAAACTGGCCACGGCCGTCCACCTCTACGAGGACGCCGGGTTCGTCAGGATCACCCGCGACCGCCTCCCGGTGGCCGACTACTACGCCCGCGCCGACATCCTCATGGAACTGGCCTGAGGCACCGATGCGGGCGCCCTGTCCGACCGGAGCCGATCGCGGGGAACGCCCCGCGTGGCGCTCCCCGCCCTCCCGTCGGCACTGTCACCGCCCGCCGGCGTGGATCCCGGCCGATGACCTTTGCTACGTCGATCGAGGGAGGCTCGACGACGCCGACTTCGGTGCAATTGCGCTCTGCTGAGGACGGTTTGGTTCCGTTTCCCGGTCGGTAGATTCCGGCGGGGCCCGCCGGGCCCGGTCCCGCGGACCCGTGTGTGCCGCGGGCGGAGAGGCATTGAGCATGTGGCATTCGAAGACCAGGGCCGGGCGCTTATCCGGCCGCTCGGTGGTGGCCGTGGCGATCGTGCTGGGGCTGGGTGCGGGATCCGTGGGAACGGCCGGGGCTGCTCCGTCGCCCGCGCGGGCGGGCGCCGCGGCCCGGGCCGTGCAGACGCCCCTGATCGATTCCGTGCAGCCGTTCGCCACCGGCACGGTGAGGGTGACGGTCACCCCCGGGGACACCGCCCAGGAAACGGTGGCGCACGTCGACGTATCGGCGTACGCGCTGGACGACGACGGCAACGCGACCGGTGCGCCGGTCGCCACCGGCACGGTGCCGAACCCGGACCCGGCCAACGCGCCGGTGGTCGAGATCGGCGGTCTGACCAACGACGTCAGCTACGCGTTCAAGGCCACCGAGACGACCGCCGGGGGCATCGTCTCCGACGTGTCCCCCGCCGTCATCGGCGGCCCGCAGACTCCCAAGGCGCCGCTCGCTCCCACCCTGGCCACCGTCCTGGGCCGGGACGGCAGGCTCCTCGCCTCCTGGAACCCCGCCCATCCCAACGGCTCGCCGGTGACCGGCTACACCGTCACCGCGACCCCGAACGGCCCGGGCGCCGGCGCGACCGTGAGCGTGGCGGGTGACGTGCTGAGCACCGCCGTCACCGGGCTGGTCAACGACAGGTACTACTTCGTCTCGGTCACCGCGACCAACGCGGTGGGGATCGGGCCGGCCGGCGTCTCCGACAGCCAGACCGTCGGCGCCAACGACAACGGCACCGTCAGGACCAGGCCGGCCTACACCGCCGGCGCACCGCAGGACGTGTCCGCCGCTCCGCCGCCGGTCGCGGCGGACGGCAGCCAGCCCGATCCGACCTCGCTCAAGGTGACCTGGGACGAGCCGCTGGACGACGGCGGCAACACCGTCACGAGCTACGCCGTCGACGCCACCGCCCCCGGCCACCAGCCCGTCACGGTGACCGTTCCGGCCGCCACGAAGCAGGCGACGCTGACCTCACTGGCCCCGGGCGTCGAGTACGCGATCACGGTCACCGCCCTCCAGCAGGACGGCGCTCGCGGCACGACCAGCGCCGTGGCCAAGGCGGCACCCGCCCCGACCCTGGCGCCCGGCACCGTGATGCTGTCCGCCGCCTCGGCGGCGGCCGTCACCGGCGTCACCGGCACCGGCGTGGTGTTCACCGACCCGCCCGCGCAGGTGACCGGCCTGAAGGTGAAGAACATCATCGTGGTCGGGGAGAGCACCAACCCGCTGCTCCACGACGGCCTGTTGCGCGTGGTGGAGAAGATCAGCACCGCCGGTGGCGTCGTCACCCTCACCACCAGTCAGGCCGCGCTGGAACAGGCCTTCCTGGCACTGGACTTCACCGCCACCGGTAGCCGGCTGACCACCGGTTCCGACGGCTTCCGGGTCAAGATGCTCAACCCCGACCTCCAGGCGTCGGTGGCCTCCCAGACCTCCGGTACGGTCGCGAACAAGACCTTCACCCTCGACCTGGCCGAGAAGCTCACCAACGATCCCAAGATGAAGGAGCGGCTGGGCAACAACACGTCGGTCACCGCGAAGCTCACGGCGGCATTGAGCCTGAACGTCGACTGGTCGGCCACCGCCGGGCTCGAACGCGATCCCAGCTACTACAGGGCGGATCCCCGCGGCTACACCCTCACCGCCGACTTCAGCGCGACAGCGACCGCCAAGGCGTCGATCGAGGGCGAACTGGGCATCGCCTACAAGCACGAGACGCGGCGCGATCCGCTGCTGACCATCAAGCCGGCGACCTGCGTGACGGTGTACGCGGTCGTGCTGTGCCCCTCGCTGACGGTGTACACCGAGACCTCGATCGACGGATCGATCAAGTTCTCCTTCTCCGCCTCCTACGAGCGGACGATGGGCGGCAGGATCAACCGCGACAACACCGGGACGGTCCACAGGACGGACCTCACCAAGGACCCCGTCACCAAGTTCGACTACTCGCTGAACGCGGCGGCCAAGGTCAACTTCGCCTTCCCCGTGGCGCTCGAAATCCTCGTCTACAACCTCGTCGGCCCGAGGCTGGAGATCACGCCCGCCATCGAGGTGACCGCGGACACGTCGGCCAATCCATGGCTGACTGTCAAGGCGCCCCTGAAGGTCGCACTGTACTTCGTCATCGACTTCAAGGTCGCCAGCATCTCCGCCGGTGGCGAGTTGTACAACAAGACCTTCGACCTGTACGCGGCGTCCGGCCCCTTCCCCGGGCCGACCCTGTCCAGCGGCGCGGCCCTCGCCCCCGACGCGCGGAGCGCACCGTCGTCCGAGAGCCCCACCGCGGCCGCGGCCCAACAGCACCAGTACACCGTGACCTGGCCGGCCGGATGCGACCCCGCCCAGGCGGTCACCTGGTCCATGGCACCCGGATCGCTGGGCACCGTCGACCAGAGCGGCCTCTACACCCCGCCGCACCCGCGCCCCGGCCAGTACGTCGACCTGGTCACCGCCACCACCACCGGCACGCCCACCTGCCCGCCGGCCACCGTTCAGGCGGCCGTCCACCACGGGGCGAGCCTGCCGGGTGCCCCCAAGAAGCCCGCGATCAGCCCGGACGGCTCGACCGTCACCTGGACCGCTCCCTCCGACGGCGGCAGCGCCATCGAGGAGTACGTGGTGACCGTGGACCACGATCCCAGCAACCCTGCCGGCGCCGAAACCGTCCTGGGAACCGTGCCCGGCACCTCGACGTCACTGACCATCCCCGCCGACCGCGTCGCGCAGATCGAAGCGGACCATGCCAGGGTGCAGGTCACAGCGGTGAACAGCCGCGGGCAAGGCCCCGCCTCCGCCCTGTCACACCCCGCCCCGTCCACCAACCTCCTGCCCTTCGTGGCCCCCGCGAAGGGAACCGCGAACGGCGGCACCCTCCACGTGACGCCCCACATGGTGAACGTGGGCGAGAACGATGCCACGAACGTCCGCTACCAGCTCAGCTACCCCGAGGCCTTCACCAGCCCCACCAAGCCGTCCACGTGCACCGTCGACACCGCGCAGCGGCTCCTCACCTGCGACATGACGGACATCGCCGCCGGCCACCAGACGATCACTCCGCTGATCTCGTTCACCGTCGGCCGGCTGACCCCGGGCACCGGCTACCCGCTGACCATGACCCGCCTCTCGGCCAGCCCCTACCCGAGCGACCCCAACAACGGCACCATGACCCTGCTCTGCACCGCCGACACCTCCGGAGAGGTCACCTGCGCCTGACGGTTTCGAGCGGCACGGCACCGAGCCGCCGGTGCCGGTCGGACCGAGGCCTGCCTCGGTCCGACCGGCCCGTCGTCGCCGTTCACCGGTTCACGTGGACGTCGCGGAACGCACGACCTGCCCGCCGGTGCCCACATCCGTGAGGTGCCCCGGGGCGACCTGAGGATCGCCCCCGGCGCTGGGGCCCGACCACGCCCCAAGGGTGCTACGGCCGCTGCCGCCCGCCGTCCTGGTCGTCGCACCGGGACGGCGGGCAGCGGCTTCGCGGGTGGGAGTCACGCCCCGCAGTTGGTGTGCCGCCGGAGTACTTCCAGGTCGTTGAACACGCCGCCCCAGGTGACACACGCGCCCTTCGCGTATATGTAGACGGGGCCGGCGTGGTTTGCCCCAACTGCCGTGCGGCCGGTTCCGGCTCCGCGCCGGCACCGTCGCGTCGAACCGGGCCTTGCTGGTCACTGTTCGCGGTTCGGAAACGAGCGTGGTCGCGGCCGATCACCACGGGACGTCCGAGGCCCGGCCGACCAGGGGCACGGTCCCGTCGCAGTGCGGAGCGAACTGCGCGACGGTGACGGCGGGCATCCGGTGGTTCAGGTGAAGGGACCCAGGTCCTGTCCGGTGAATCGTCAACCAGTGCGTCGGCCGCCCCGGTGCGGCGAGCACGACCGCGCCCACACGACGACGGCGACCACGGTGCGCGTACGGCGGACGCATCGAACGGACACGGGCATTCCCTCTTCTTGCTCGGGACCGACATGGCCCGAGCATCCCCGCCCGACCAGCTGACCCGGCTGCTGCGCGACACCGTCCGCTCCGGCGCCTCCTGTCCCTACGACCCCGACCCCACCCGCCCGGTGACCTGGCTGCTCGACCCACCGAAACCGGGCCGCACGGACACCTTAAGGACCCCCCCGCCATCGAACACCGCCGCACCTATCCCGCAGGGCCTCGCGGCCAATGCGGATCACGCGACCGTGCAATCATCAGCGCCAATCCGGTGAATTTTCGCGCTCACAGCACCGGAGCCGATGAAACGACGAGCACCAACTCGCTCTGAGCATTTCACGAATGGAACGCACTACGGGCATGCACCGTGTCCCGCCGACCAGCGGGACACGGTGCATGCC
>NZ_JBHXEM010000020.1:0-102941 GCF_042724755.1 Kitasatospora sp. NPDC127067
CCCGCCCCCAACCCAGCCGGGGGGGGGCCCCCCGGGCCCGGGGGCCCCCCCCACCGGCATGTCCGGGGTTCGGACGGGGTGCGACCCCGGGACGGCGCCGTGCTGCCGTTCCGGGGCCCTTGCGGAGCCGTTCAGGGGGCCGTGCGGCGCCGTTCGGCGGCCGTGCGGCCGTGGGGTCAGGGGCAGCGCACGACCTGGCCGGCGTAGGCCAGGCCCCCGCCGAAGCCGAAGAGCAGGACCGGGTCGCCGGGCGAGAGCTCGCCGCGCTCGACCAGCTTGGAGAAGGCCAGCGGGATGGAGGCGGCCGAGGTGTTGCCCGAGTGGACCACGTCCCGGGCCACCACCGCGTCCTCGCCGAGCCCCAGCTTGCGGGCGATCGTGTCGATGATCCGCAGGTTGGCCTGGTGCGGGACGAAGCCCTTCAGCTCGGACGGGTCGATCCCGGCCCGCTCGCAGGCCTGGCGGGCCAGCGGGGCGAGCTGGGTGGTGGCCCAGCGGAAGACCGCCTGGCCCTGCTGGCTGATCACCGGGTCCCAGCCGGTGATCACCACGGCGTCGCCCCGCTCCGGCTCGGAGCCCCAGACCACCGGCCCGATGCCGGGCTCGCCGCCCTCCTCCTGGGCCTCGATCACCGCGGCGCCGGCGCCGTCGCCGAAGATCACGCAGGTGGAGCGGTCGGTCCAGTCGAGCGTGTCGGACATCCGCTCGGCGCCGATCACCAGGGCGCGGCGGGCCGAGCCGGCCCGGATCGCGTGGTCGGCGGTGGCCAGGGCGTACGAGAAGCCGGAGCAGACCGTGTTGATGTCGTACGCGGCGGGCGAGCGCACGCCCAGCCGGGCGGCCACCGCGGCGGCGGTGTTGGGGCTGCGCTCGATCGCGGTGCAGGTGGCGACCACGACGAGGTCGATCTCCGCGGCGGTCCGGCCGCTGTTGGCGAGGGCCTTCTGCGCGGCCTCGGTGGCGAGGTCGACCAGGCTCTCCTCCTCGGCGATGTGCCGGGTGCGGATGCCCACACGGGTGCGGATCCACTCGTCGTCGGTGTCGACGAGCCCCGCCAGGTCGGCGTTGGAGAGGACCTTGGGGGGCTGGTAGTGCCCGAGTGCCACAATGCGAGAACCGCTCATACTGCCATGGAACCGGGTTACCCGCTGGTCAGCATGGTATGACCGGCGACAGGATCCGCCCCCTCGATCTGTAGGAGGTGGACAAGGGGCCTTGGGGGGCCCGGGTTCCGCGTACGCCGAGGTCAGGCGGCCAGCGCGGCGGTGTCGCCCATCACGATGACCGGGTGGGCCGCCGGGTCCAGGGTGCGGATCAGCTGGGCCATCTTGTCCTCGGGGATCGACACGCAGCCGTGGGTCGGGCCGTCGTGGTCCACGTGGAGCCAGATGCCGCCGCCCTTCTTGGAGCCCATCGGGCGGCGCGTGTCGAGCGGGGAGTTGCCGGCGACGCGGTTGTAGTTGATCGCGACCACGTAGTCGAAGGAGCCGGCCAGCTGGTCCCCGAAGAAGCCCGTGCCGGAGACCACGAAGCTCGGGTCCTTGTCGTACGGGAGCTTGCTGCCCGGGTCCGCCTTGCGGCCGCCCGCGTCGGTGAGGTTGAACACGCCGATCGGGCTGCGCAGGTCGCCCTCGTTGTGGTCGGTGGTCCAGCCGTTCTTGCCGTTGTGGCCCTGCCAGGTCTCGCCGGCCAGCCAGCGGCCCTCGGAGGTGCGGGTCCAGAGGGTGACGGCGTTCTTGTCGGTGTTCTTGTCCTGGCCGGAGGCGACCACGACCTGGGTGGTCTCGGCGGGTATCTGCGCGGTGAACTTCGCGCCGAGGCCGGGTATCGCGGCGACCGAGCCGTCCGTACGGGTCTGGCTGCGGTCGGCGGCCGGGGCCGCGGCCTGCCGGTCGGAGGCGGCCTGGGCGGCCGCGGGGGCCGGGCCCGGCTGGTCGGGCTTGCTGACGCCCTCCGGGCCGGGGCCGTCGGCGGCGGTGATGCCGGGCTTGGCGCCGTCCTGGCCGACGGCGTACCAGCCGGCGGTGGCGGCGACCAGCAGCGCGGTGCCGGCCATCACGGCCTTGCCGTGACGTTTCTGCTTGGCCTTGCGCCGCCGTCCCCGCGCGGCCGTCCGGCCACCCGCCACGGGCGCGGCGGCGAGCACCACGGGCGCGGCCTCGTAGCGGGCCTCGGACGCGGCCTCGTAGCGGGCCTCGGGCGCGGGTTCGTGGACGGGCTCGTAGCGGGCCTCGGACGCGGCCTCGTGAACGGGCTCGGCCCGGTAGACGGACTCGGCCTCGTAGCCGGGCTCGGCCGGGTACTGGACGGGCTCGGCCTCGTAGCCGGGCTCGGCCGGGTACTGGACGGGTTCGGCCTCGTACGGCTGGAACGGCTGCCGGTACGCCTCGTAGTACCCGTCAGGGGCCTGCTCGTACGGCTGGTACTGGCCGTGGTAGGCGTCCTGCTGAACCGGCTGCTGGTACGGCTGGAAGCTCTCGTACTGCTGCTGCGGCATCAGGTCGACCGGCTCCTGCGTCGGCTGGTGCGGCGGGTACGCGGTGGCGCGATCAGAACCGGACATGCCGTCGATCCTGCCAAACGCCGTACCCGTTGGTAAACCCGGGCCCCGTGCGGAGGCCGTGAAGACAACCGCCGCCCGGGCCGACGGACGGCCGGGGCGGCGGAGGACTTCGAGGACCGGAACGGGGTCAGAGGCGCATCGCCTGCGGGGACTCACGGCGCATCGGGTCCGGGCCGTCGTACTCGCGGATGACCTCGTAGCGGGTGTTGCGCTCCACCGGGCGGAAGCCCGCGTCGCGGATCAGCCCGAGCAGGTCGTCGCGGCCGAGCTTGTTCGGGGTGCCGAAGTTGTCCGCGTCGTGGGTGATCTTGTACTCGACCACCGAGCCGTCCATGTCGTCCGCGCCGTGGCTGAGCGCCAGCTGGGCGGTGGCGACGCCGTGCATCACCCAGAAGACCTTGACGTGCGGGACGTTGTCGAAGAGCAGCCGGGAGACCGCGAAGGTCTTCAGCGCCTCGGCGCCGGTGGCCATCTCGGTGCGGGCCATCAGCTTGTTGCGCACGACGCCGTCCTTGGAGTCGTGGAAGTCGTGCTGGTAGCGCAGCGGGATGAAGACCTGGAAGCCGCCGGTCTCGTCCTGGAGCTCGCGCAGCCGCAGCACGTGGTCCACCCGGTGGCGGGGCTCCTCGATGTGGCCGTACAGCATGGTGGCCGGCGTCTTGAGGCCCTTGCTGTGCGCGAGGCGGTGGATCCGCGACCAGTCCTCCCAGTGGGTGTCGTGGTCGACGATGTGCTGGCGGACCTCCCAGTCGAAGATCTCCGCGCCGCCGCCGGTCAGCGACTCCAGGCCGGCGTCGATCAGCTCGTCCATGATCTCGTCGGCGGACAGGCCGCTGATCTTCTCGAACCAGTGGATCTCGGTGGCGGTGAAGGCCTTCAGCGAGACGTTCGGCAGCGCCGCCTTCAGCTCCCGCAGCGAGCGCGGGTAGTAGCGCCACGGCAGGGTCGGGTGCAGGCCGTTCACGATGTGCAGCTCGGTGAGGGAGTCGACCTCCATCGCCTTGGCGAGGCGGACGGCCTCCTCGATGCGCATCGTGTACGCGTCCTTCTCGCCCGGCTTGCGCTGGAACGAGCAGTACGCGCAGGACGCGTTGCACACGTTGGTCATGTTGAGGTGGCGGTTGACGTTGAAGTGGACGACGTCGCCGTTCTTCCGCGTCCGCACGTGGTGGGCCAGCCCGCCCAGCCAGGCCAGGTCGTCGCTCTCGTAGAGCGCGATCCCGTCCTCGCGGGTCAGCCGCTCACCCGCGTAGACCTTCGCCTCCAGCTCGCGCTTGAGCCCTGCGTCCATGCGGTGACCCGCCTCCTCCGACATTCGATTCCTTGCCGGAATGAGCGTACGCCTATGCCGAGAGCAGCTCGGCGAGCAGTGTCGGGTCGATGTTGCCGCCGCTGACCACGGCCGCCACCGCCTGGCCCCCGGTCTCGGCGGCGCGGTGGAAGTAGGCGGCCGGGGCGACCGCCCCGGAGGGCTCGGCGACCAGCCGGCCGCGGCGGGCCAGCACGGCCACGGTGGCGCGGATCTCGTCCTCGGTGACGGTGACGATGTCGTCCACGTAGGCGGTGACGTGCTCGAACGGCAGCACGCCGAGCGACGGGGTGCGCAGCCCGTCCGCGATGGTCCGGTAGGTGTCGGCGACCGGCCACTCGACCCGGCGGCCGGCCCGCAGGCTGGCCCGGGCGTCGGCGGCCAGCTCGGGCTCCACGCCGATCACCCGGATGCCGGGGCGGGTGAGCTTGAGCGCGGCCGCCGTCCCGCCGATCAGGCCGCCGCCGCTGACCGGCACCAGGACGGTGTCCAGCTCGGCCGGGGCGTCCTCGGCGATCTCCAGGCCGACCGTGCCCTGGCCCGCGATGATGAACGGGTCGTCGTACGGCGGGACCCAGACGTAGCCGTGCTTCCCGGCCAGCTCGGCGGGCAGGGTGTCCCGCTCCTCCGGCGCGACCAGGATCACCTCGGCGCCGAACGAGCGGGTGGCCTCCACCTTCACCGCGGGCGAGGTGTCCGGCATCACGATCACGGCCTTGATGCCGAGCGTCCGGGCCGCGTACGCCACCGCCTGCGCGTGGTTGCCGCTGGACTGGGCGACCACGCCCCGGGCGCGCTCGTCCTCGGTGAGCGCGGCCAGCCGGTTGTAGGCGCCGCGGGTCTTGAACGCCCCGGTCGGCTGGAGGTTCTCGGGCTTCAGCCAGAGCCGCCGTTCCCCCTCGGCCGCCCAGGGGGCGGGAACCAGTGGGGTGCGCACGGCGACCCCCGCGATCCGCTGCCGAGCCGCCCGCAGCTCCTCCAGACCGACCAGCGCCATGCGTCACTCTCCTACAGGAGGAAGTTCACTCACCCGGTTTTCCCACTTCGTGGAGAGTACGACGGTGGTGCGGGTCCGGGCCACGCCCTTCGTGCCCGAGATCCGCTTGACCACCGATTCCAGGCCGGCCACGTCGGCCACCCGGACCTTCAGCATGTACGAGTCGTCACCGGCGATGAACCAGCAGTCCTCGACCTCGTTGAGGTCCTTCAGCCGGAACGCCACGTCCTCGTGGTCCGCGGCGTCGGTGAGCTGAAGGCCGATCAGGGCCGTCACGCCGAAGCCGAGCGAGGCCGGGTTGACCGTCGCCCGGTAGCCGGTGATGACCCCGGCCTGCTCCAGGCGGTTGATCCGGTCCGTGACGCTCGGGCCGGAGAGCCCGACCAGGCGGCCCAACTCGGCGTAGGACGCGCGGCCGTTCTCCCGGAGCGCCTGGATGAGCTGTCTGTCCACCGTGTCCATATACCGTCCGCGTCCTTCCGAACCTCGCCAGACCCACAGATCATTATCCGGATTCAAAGGCGCCCTGCGCCGACCGACCCGGATATCGCAGAGAAGATACTCTCCCGCCCCCGGTCTCCTTACTCCCCCTCAGCCGGAGCGCCGTCGCCGCCGGCCGTCCTGCGGGCGGCCGCGCCCAACTCCCCTTCCCAGCGCAGGTACAGGGAATGCGGCACGTCGACGGCGTCCAGCACCCGTCCGGCCACGAAATCCACGAGCTCGCGCACGGTGGAGCCGCCGGCGTAGAAACCGGGCGAAGCGGGCAGGACGACCGCCCCCTGCGCGTCGAGCTCCACCAGGTGCTTCAACGTCACCCCGTTGAGTGGTGTCTCGCGCACGCAGACGACGAGCGGGCGGCGCTCCTTGAGGGTGACGCTGGCCACGCGCTGCAGCAGGTCCTTGCTCAGGCCGAGCGCGATCCCGGCCACCGCGCCGGTGGTCGCGGGCACCACGAGCATGCCCTTGGCCGGGTAGGAGCCGCTGGACGGGCCGGCCGCGAAGTCCCCGGCGGGCCAGTAGCGGACGTCGTACAGGCCCCGGTCGCTCCCGAGCCAGGCGGCCAGGTCGGCGCGCCAGTGGGCGTCCCGGAAGGAGATGCCGGTCTCGTCCAGGATGGTGAGCCGGGCGGCGCGGCTGACGATCAGGTCCACCGCCTCGCCGGCGGCCAGCAGCGCGCGGATCACCGAGGCCGCGTACGGCGTCCCCGACGCGCCCGAGACCCCGACCACCCACGGCTGACGCTTCGCAGTTCCCATGGGGCAATTCTGACCCGCCTCGACCTGCGTGTTCGGCCCGGGCCGGCCGGGAGGGGGTCCAGGAGCCCCGACCCCTGGAAGGATGGGCCGCATGGCAGCGACCCTCGTCGACCTCACCCATCAGGTGACCACCGCGATGCCCGTCTACCCCGGCGACCCGGCCGTCCTGCTGGAGCCCGCGCTCACCACCGCCACCGCCGGGGTGAACGTGCTGGCCCTGCACCTCGGCTCGCAGTCCGGGACGCACGTGGACGCGCCGTACCACGTGGACGTCACCTGGCCGACCCTGGACGGGCTGCCGCTGGAGCGGTTCACCGGCCCGGCCGTGGTCGCCGACCTGCGCGGACTGGAGCCCCGGACGGCCGTCACCCCCGAGTTGCTGGCGCCCGCGCTGGAGCGGGCCGCCGAGGGGACCGTCCTGCTGCTGGCCACCGGCTGGGCCCGGCACTGGGGCACCGACGCCTACCTCGCCCACCCCAGCCTGACCCCCGCCGCCGCCGAGGCGATCGTCGCCGCCGGGGTGCGGACGGTCGGGGTGGACGCGCTCAGCGTCGACCCGACCCCCGACCCGGGCCCGGGCGATCCCACGGTGGCCGCCCTGCTCGCCGACCTCACCGACGAGCACGACCACGGCACCGCCGAGGAACCGACGCTGGCCGCCCACCGGGTGCTGCTGGGGGCGTCCGGCGGCGGGGTGATCGCCGAGAACCTGACCGACCTGCGGCCGCTGCTGGCGGCCCAGGAGGCCGGCCTGCCGGTGGAGGTCTCGCTGTTCCCGCTGCGGCTGGTCGCGGCGGACGGCGCACCCGTGCGGGCGGTGGCCCGGCTGGGCTGAACCGGCGAGTGGACTCCCGGGACTTGGTCTAGACCATCCCCCGTCAACGCCAGTACGCTTTCCGGCCATGGCTGAGATCATCGGAGTGATCGAGCGACTCTGGCGCTACCCCGTGAAGTCCACCGGCGGCGAGCGGCTCGACTCCGTCGAGGTGGACGGACGCGGCCTGGCCGGCGACCGCCTCTACGCCGTCCGCGACACGGCCGGGAAGCTCGGCTCGGGCAAGAACACCCGCCGCTTCCGCCGGATGGACGGCCTGCTCCGCCTCTCCGCCCGACTCGGCCACCGGATCGACGGCCCCGAACTGTTCGATCCGCTCGGCCGCCCGGTCGACCGGCCGAACGCCTTCCTGCGCGCCTACCTCCAGCGCGAGGACGTCGAACTCGCCCGCGAGGACGCCGTGTCGCACTTCGACCGGCTGCCGGTCAGCGTGCTCAGCACCGCCACCCTGGACTGGGTCCGCGAGGCCGTCCCCTTCGCCGTGATCGACGAGCGCCGGTTCCGCCCCAACATCGTACTGCGCACCCCGCCCGGCACCCCGCCGTTCGTCGAGGACGCCTGGCTCGGCCGCCAGGCGTCCGGCGAGGCCCCCGGCAGTGCCCGGCTCTCCTTCGTCGCCTCCAGCGAGCGCTGCGCGATGACGGGTGCCTCGCAGCCCGGACTTCCGCACGCACCCGAGATCCTCAAGGCCGTCGTGCACGCCCACGACGGGCGGCTGGACGCGCTCGCCGAGGTCGCCGCCCCGGGTCGCCTGCGGGTCGGCGACCGGCTGCTCCTGGGCTGATCACGGCCTTTCGCGTACAACCTACTGTTCGTCAACACCTTTCTCCGATTGACGACTTGACCTTCGCTCGCCCATCCTGTCTTACTGTCATAAGACAGGAGAACAACTAGTGATCGAGTTCGTCCTCGACAGCCGCTCGCGGGTCGCCACCTACATGCAACTCGTGCTCCAGGTGAAGCAGGCCCTGCGGGTCGGACTGGCCCGGCCCGGCGACCAACTGCCGAAGGTCCGCGAGGTGGCGCGCACCCTGGCGATCAACCCCAACACCGTCCTCAAGGCCTACCGGGAACTGGAGTTGGAGGGGCTCGCCGAGGGCCGGCCCGGCGTGGGGACCTTCCTGGTCGGCACGCTGGCCGGCCCCGCGCTGGCCAACCAGGCCGAGTTGCGCGAGGACCTGGTGGCCTGGCTGCGCAAGGCCGAGACCGCCGGACTCGCCCACGAGGACATCGCCGCGCTGATCGACACCACGATGCGGGCAACACTCAACAGGGGGAAGACATGACGGAAGTCGCGCTGGAAGCACGCGAATTGGGCAAGCGGTACGGCAAGGCCTGGGCACTGGAGGGCTGCTCGCTGCAGCTCCCGGCCGGACGGATCGCCGCACTGGTCGGCCCGAACGGGGCGGGCAAGTCCACCCTGCTGCACCTGGCCGTCGGACTGCTCGAACCGGACGCCGGCGAGGTCCGGGTGTTCGGCCGCGACCCCCGGCAGGGCGTCGCGGCGCTGGCCGGGATCGGATTCGTCGCCCAGGACACCCCGCTCTACCCGGACTTCACCGGGGACGAGCTGATCACCATGGGCGGCAAGCTCAACCGACGCTGGGAGGCCGCCCCCGCCCGCGACCGGCTGACCCGCCTCGGCATCCCCCTCGACAAGCCGGTCGGCCGGCTGTCCGGCGGCCAACGCGCCCAGGTGGCCCTGGCACTGGCGCTCGCCAAGCAGCCCCGACTGCTGCTGCTGGACGAGCCGGTCGCCGCCCTCGACCCCCTGGCCCGGCACGCGTTCATGCAGGAACTGATGGGCGCCGTCGCCGAGAGCGGCACCACCGTGCTGCTCTCCTCGCACCTGCTCGCCGACCTGGAACGGGTCTGCGACCACCTGGTCGTCCTGAACACCGCACAGGTCCAACTGACGGGTGCGGTGGACGACTTGCTCGCCGAGCACTGCCGGATCACCGGCCCCCGGACCGACACGGAGTCCGTACCGGGAGTGGCCGCCGTCATCCAGGCCAGCCACACCGAGCGCCAGTCCACCCTGCTGGTGCGCACCGACGGGCCGGTGGACGAGAACGTCTGGACCGTCCACCCGGTGACCCTGGAGGACCTCGTCCTCGCCTACCTGGGCGCGGGCGACACCCGGTTCTCCCCGGAGGTGGCGGCATGACCTGGCTGATCTGGCGCCAGCACCGCAAGCAACTGTTCTGGACGCTCGCCGCGCTGGCCGCGCTGGCCGCCGTGATGGTGCCCACCGGCCTCGCGATGCGCGGCGCCCTCGACCGCAGCGGCCTCGGCTCCTGCCTCGCCAAGCTCGGCCACGAGAGCCTGCTGACCGGGGCCGGCGGCTGCGAGGGCCTCAACCAGCGCTTCCAGAACCAGTACGGCGGACTCCTCTACGTCGCCGTCCTGTTCGTCCTGCTGCCGGTGCTGGTCGGACTGTTCTTCGGCGCGCCGCTGGTCGCCCGCGAGGTGGAGAACGGCACCCACCGCCTGGTGTGGACCCAGGGGATCAGCCGGCGGCACTGGGTGCTCGCCAAGTTCGGCCTGGTGGGCGGCGCCGCGGTGCTGCTCGCGGTCGCGTACGCGCTGGGCGTGGCCTGGTGGTTCGGCCCCTTCGCGGCCACCGGCCAGGGCCGGCTGGGCTACCTGAGCTTCGACGTCCAGGGCGTCGCCCCGATCGCGTACACCCTGTTCGCGGTGGCGCTCGGTGTGTACACCGGCACGGCGGCCCGCAAGGTGCTGCCCGCGATGGGGATCTCGCTCGCCGCGTTCGCCGCGGTGCGCGTCCTGGTCGAGACGGCGGTCCGCCCGTACCTCCTCCCGGCGAAGACGGCCACGTACGCGGCGGAGAGCGGACTGCTCCCCAACCGCTACGCCGGGGACTGGGTCTTCGACCAGGTGGTGCGCAACGGCGCCGGCGAGACCGTGCTGCACGACGGGCAGATCGGCTGCCCGCCGGCCACGGACCCGGGGGCCGCCGACTGCGCCAGGAACATGGCCGAGCACGGCTTCGGCGCCGGGCCGTACACCAACGCGATGGAGTACCAGCCCGCCGACCGGTACTGGACCTTCCAGGGGATCGAGTCGGGGCTGTTCCTCGCCCTGACCGCGCTGCTGGTGTTCCTCGCGGTGCGGCGGATCCGGCGGATCTCCTAGGCGGGTTGGGCCGGGTGGCCGCGGACCGGGCGCCGCGGCCCGCCGATCACGGCCCCCCTCGGGCGGCGTCGCCGTCGCTCCCGGATGCTGCCGCGGGGACGGCGACCGCCCGCAGGTAGGCGTCGACGAAGATGTCGACGATCTCGTCCATCGAGGGCAGCCCGGCCCCCAGGGCGGGCTCCAGCACCGGCCGCATCAGGACGTGGTTGAGCAGCGGGCCGAGCAGCAGCTGGATCAGCACCGGGGTGGGCAGCGGTCTCAGCCGGCCGGCCCGCACGTGCGGCCGCAGCAGCCGGTCGAGGCTGTCGAGCGTCCGCGGCAGGTTGGCGGCCACCACCCGGGCGGCGGGGCCGTCCGGCCGGCCGAGCAGGTCGGCGAAGACCGCCGGGACGATCCGCGGCTCGTGCGCGAAGGCCGCGACGAAGGTGGCGTGCAGCGCCCGGACGGTGTCCTCCAGGCGCTCCGGCGGGTCGGCGGCGAGGGCCTCCAGGCCGGGCAGCGCGGAGTGCCGCTCGAAGACGGCGGCGAGCAGGCCGTCCCGCCCCTCGAAGACGGTGTGCAGGCTGGGCAGTGAGCAGTCCGCCCGGTCCGCCACCGCGTCCAGGGTGACCCCGGCCAGGCCCCGCTCGGCCACCAGCAGCGCCGCCGCCTCGATCGCGCGCTCGCGCACCGGCGGCCGTCCGCCCGGGTCGACCCCCGCCTCCCGGACCGCCTCGTCCAGTGCGGCCCGGGAGCCGCCGAGCCGGCGCAGCAGCGTGCTGCGGGAGATCCCGGCCGTCGTGGCGATCGCCGTCAGCGGGACGTCCGCGACGTCCTGGCCCCGCTCCTTCGCCGCCGTGAGGGCGGCCGTCACCAGCTCCTTCATGTGGAGCATCGTACTACTTGACATCTGGAACGGTTCCAGAGACTCTGTAAAGGCAGGTTCCACACGGACAGTGATCGATCGAGCACTGAAAGGGGAGAGCCATGAGCGTCGTGATCTCCGGGGGCGGGCCGGCCGGAATGATGCTGGGTCTGCTGCTGGCACGCGCCGGCGTCGAGGTGACCGTGCTGGAGAAGCACCGGGACTTCCTGCGCGACTTCCGCGGCGACACCGTCCACGCCTCCACCGTGCGACTGATGGACGAACTCGGCCTCGGCCGGAAGTTCGCCGCCCTGCCGCAGAGCCGCCTCGGCAACCTGATCGTCCGGACGCCCGACGCCGGCCCCGTCGCACTGAGCGCCTACGAGCGGCTGCGGCCCCCGTACAACTACATCGCCATGATCCCGCAGTGGGACCTGCTGAACTTCCTGGTCGAGGAGGCCGGGCGGGAACCCGCCTTCACCCTGCGGATGAACACCGAGGCGACCGGCCTGCTCCGGGACGGCGCCGGCCGGGTGACCGGCGTCCGGTACCGCACCCGGGACGGCGAGGAGGGCGAGCTCCACGCCGACCTCACCGTCGCCGCCGACGGCCGGCACTCCACCCTGCGCCGGGCGGCCGGCCTGGTGCCCGAGGAGTTCCCGGTGCCCTTCGACACCTGGTGGTTCCGGCTGCCCCGGCACACCCACGAGCAGGCCCTGCCGCCCAGCCTCGTCCCCGGCTTCGGCCACGGCGACCTGGCGTTGAGCTTCGCCCGGGCCGACTACTTCCAGATCGCCTACTTCCGCGCCAAGGGCGCCGACCCGCAGCTGCGCGCCGAGGGCATCGAACGGTTCCGCGCCCGGATCGCCGAACTGCTGCCCCAGTACGCCGACCGGGTCGACCGGCTGGCCGGCCTCGACGACGTCCACCTGCTCGACGTCAGGCTCAACCGGCTGAACCGCTGGCACCGGGACGGGCTGCTGCTGATCGGCGACGCCGCCCACGCGATGTCCCCGGCCGGTGGGGTGGGCATCAACCTCGCGATCCAGGACGCCGTCGCGGCCGCCACCCTGCTCGCCGGACCGCTGCGGCGCGGACGCCCGACCGTGGCGGCCCTGGCCCGGGTCCAGCACCGCCGGTGGCGGCCGACCGTGATCATGCAGGCGGTGCAGCAGGTCCTGCACCACGTGATGTTCGAGCCGGTCCTCACCGGCCGGCAGGCCGGCCCGCCCACCCGGCTGGTGCGGCTCGCCCGGTACGTTCCCGGCTTCCCGCTGCTGCTGTCCCGCCTGATCGCCTTCGGCCCGCTCCCCGAGCACGCCCCGGCCTTCGCCCGGCGCGACGCCTGAGTTCACTCGACCGGGTGAGACCCACGGTGCGGGGCGCCGCCCGGCACCAGGACCTCTCGGCGAGCAGCGGCCGCCCGCCCCCGCGCACCGTCCGTTCGGGCGGGCGGTTCGCGGGGAACGACCGTTGGCATGACGATCCCTCACCGCTCGACCGGCACCGGCGACCACCACGTCCTGGTCCTGCACGACTGGTTCGGCACCAGCGAGGGCTGGGGCCCGTTCCTCGACTACCTCGACGGCGACGCCTTCAGCTACGCCTTCCTCGACTACCGCGGCTACGGGCAGCGCAAGGACGTCCCCGGCGCGTACACCCTCGCCGAGATCGCCTCCGACGCGCTCGCCCTGGCCGACCAGCTCGGCTGGGACCGCTTCTCGCTGGTGGGCCACTCGATGGGCGGCAAGGCGGCCCAGCAGGTGCTCGCCGAGGCGCCGCTGCGGGTGCGCAAGCTGGTCGGCCTGGCCCCGGTGCCGGCCGGGGCGTACCCCCTGGACGAAGCGGGCGAGGCGCTGTTCTACGGCGCCGCCGAGGACCGGGAGAAGCGCTTCGCCATCCTGGACCTGGTCACCGGACAGCGGGCCGGCCGGGTCTGGCTCGACCGCATGGTCGACCAGTCCCTGCGGCTGTCCACCCCGGAGGCCTTCGGCGGCTACGTCCGCGACTGGGCGACGGCCGACCTCCAGCGCCGGATCGACGGCAACCCGGTGCCGGTCAAGGTGATCGTCGGCGAGCACGACCTCGCCCTCACCGCCGAGGTGATGCGCGGCACCTTCCTCTCCCACTACCCCAACGCCGAGCTGGAGGAGCTCGGCGGCAGCGGGCACTACCCGATGTACGAGGCCCCGGTGGCCCTGGCGGTGTCGCTGGAGGGCTTCCTGCACAACTGAGCCCGGCCCGGCGCACCGGGTCGGCGCGCCCCCGGGTGGACGCGCCGGGTGAACGCGCCGGGTAGACGCTGACGCATGGACCCTAGACCCGCACGCATTGGGCGTCTCATCCTTCTCGCTTACGTTCGATGCATGACAGATGAGCGAGTTGACGGCACGTCCCGGGCCCTGGTGATCGGCGTCTCCGGGGCGGTCGGACGGCACGTCGGGCTGCAGCTCGCGGCCTCCGGAGTACGGGTGCGGACGCTGCCCCCGCGGGACCTGCTCGCCCCGGTGTCGCTGGAGGCGGCGGTGCGGGGCGCCGGGGCCGTCCTGCTGGGGTGGCCGTTCCCGACGGCGGACGGGGCCACGGAGGCGGTGGGCGTGCTGGCCCGGGAGGTCGGGCGGGTGGTGCTCCTGTCGCCGGCCGGACCCGGCCGGCCGGCGGGCGGGGTCGAGGCGCTGCTCACCGGCAGCGGGGTGCGGCACACGGTGCTGCGGGCGCACGGCTTCGCCGCCGCGCTGCAGTGGGCGGAGGAGATCAGGGCCGGGGGCGTGGTGCGGGGCTACGGCGGCGCGGCCGGGCTGAACCCGGTGGACGAGCGGGACATCGCGGCGGTCGCCGTCCGCACCCTGGTCGAGGACGGCCACGACGGGGCCCGGTACGTCCTCACCGGCCCGGAGTCACCCACCCAGGCGGAGCAGGTGGAGATCATCGGCGCGGCCGCGGGCCGCCCGGCCGCCTGGCAGGAGGTCCCCCGCGAGACCGCCCGCCGCCGGCTGTCCGCCACCGGCCGGGCCCCCGCCGCCGTCGACGGCGCCCTGGACCTCGTGCACGCCCGCCTCTCCGCCCCCGAACCGGCCACCACCACGGTCCGGGACGTCACCGGCCACCCCGCCCGCAGCTTCCACGCCTGGGCGACGGACCACGCCGCCCTGTTCCGCTGAACCGCCCCCGCCCGGCCCGGCGGTTCAGTAACGCCGGTACGCGTCGCGGCGGTTGCCCGGGTGTCAGATCCCGAGGCCGCGGACGGCCAGGTCCACCAGGGCGAAGAAGAACAGCGAGATCCCCACGAAGCTGTTGGTCTGGAAGAACGCCCGGTTGAGCTTGGACAGGTCGTTCGGCTTCACGATGGTGTGCTCGTAGACGAACGCGCCCGCGACGACCACGAGGCCGAGCCAGAAGGCCACGCCGGCGTCCGTCAGGAACCCGAACCAGCCCAGCAGGAGGGTGGTCAGGAGGTGGCACACCCGCGCGCCGCGGATGGCCGCCGGGACGCCGTAGCGCGCGGGCACCGAGCGGACCCCGTTCTCGCGGTCGGACTCGACGTCCTGGCAGGCGTAGATCAGGTCGAAGCCGCCGATCCAGATGCCGACCGCCACACCGAGGACGACCGCGTCCCAGGACCAACTGCCCGTCACCGCCAGCCAGGCGCCGACCGGCCCCATCGCCTGGGCCAGGCCGAGGATCGCCTGCGGGAAGTTCGTGAACCGCTTGCCGTACGGGTAGACCACCATCGGCACCACGGCGATCGGCGCGAGCGCCAGGCAGAGCGGGTTGAGCATCGCGGCCGCGCCGAGGAAGACCACCAGCGCGACGGCCGAGCCGACGTACGCGGTCTTCAACGACACCGCGCCGGTGACGAGTTCGCGCGTGGCGGTGCGCGGGTTCCGGGCGTCGATCTCGCGGTCGATGATCCGGTTCGCCGCCATGGCGAAGGTCCGCAGCCCGACCATGCAGACCGTGACGACGAACAGTTCGCCCCAGTGCACCCGCCCGTCGGCGAGGAACATGGCCGTCAGCGCGGCGATGTACGCGAACGGGAGCGCGAAGACCGAGTGCTCGAACGCCACCAGGCGCAGGAACGCCTTGGTGCGCCCGGGGGTCTCGGCGGCGGCCGTGCTCACAGTCCGTACTCCTTCCAGCGGCGCGACACCAGCTCGGCCGTGGCCGGGTCCGAGGAGACCATCTCCGGCCAGCCGCCGTCGCGGGTGTAGCCCTCCTCGGGCAGCTTTCGGGTCGCGTCGATGCCGGCCTTGCCACCCCAGAACTGCTGGTACGAGGCGTGGTCCAGGTGGTCGACCGGGCCTTCGACCACGGTGAGGTCGCGGCTGTAGTCGACGTTGCCGAAGGCCCGCCAGGCGACTTCCTGGTAGTCGTGCACGTCGCAGTCGGAGTCCACCACGATGATCAGCTTGGTCAGCGACATCATGTGCGCGCCCCAGATCGCGTGCATCGTCTTCTGGGCGTGCTTGGGGTACTTCTTGTCGATCGAGACGATCACGCAGTTGTGGAAGCCGCCGGCCTCGGGCAGGTCGTAGTCGACGATGTCCGGGATGATGATCTTCAGCAGCGGCAGGAAGAACCGCTCGGTGAACTTGCCCAGCGGGCCGTCCTCCGTCGGCGGGCGGCCGACCACGATGGACTGGAGGATCGGGCGGCGGCGCATCGTCACGCAGTCGATCTTCAGCGCCGGGAACGGCTCCTGCGGGGTGTAGAAGCCGGTGTGGTCGCCGAACGGGCCCTCGGGCAGCATCTCGCCGGGCTCCAGCCAGCCCTCCACGACCACCTCGGCGTCGGCCGGGACCTGGAGCGGCACCGTCTTGCAGTCGACCATCCGGACCCGCTCCCCGGCGATGAAGCCCGCGAAGAGGTACTCGTCGATGTCCCCGGGAAGCGGCGCGGTGGCCGCGTAGGTGACGGCCGGCGGGCAGCCGAAGGCGATCGCGACCGGGAGGCGCTCGCCCCGCTTGGCCGCCACCGCGTAGTGGTTGCGGCTGTCCTTGTGGATCTGCCAGTGCATGCCGATGGTGCGGCGGTCGTGCCGCTGGAGCCGGTAGAGGCCCAGGTTGCGGATGCCGCTGTCCGGGTCCTTGGTGTGGGTCAGGCCCAGGTTGAAGAAGGACCCGCCGTCCAGCGGCCAGGTGAACAGGGCGGGCAGCGCGTCCAGGTCGACGTCGTCGCCGGTGAGCACGACCTCCTGCACCGGGGCGTCACCGGACTTCACGTGCCGGGGCGGGACGTGCGCCATCGAGGCGAGCTTGCCGAAGGCGTCCCGGAAGCCGGTGAAGCCCTGCGGCAGCTCGGGCTTGAGCAGGCCGGCGATCTTCTCGGAGATGTCGTCCGGGCCCTTGAGGCCGAGCGCCTTGGCCAGTCGCCGCTCGGTGCCGAAGACGTTCATCGCCAGCGGCATCGACGAGCCCTTGACGTTCTCGAAGAGCAGGGCCGGGCCCTTGGCCTTCTGCACCCGGTCGACGATCTCGCCGATCTCCAGGTGCGGGTCCACCTCCGCCTTGATGCGCTTGAGGTCGCCCTCGCGGTCGAGGGCCCGGAGAAACGAGCGGAGATCGTCGTATGCCATGCCTGTCAGTATCCGCCACCCGATAGCCTGGCCCGGTCAAGGGCCCCTGGAAGGCGCCCGCCGCTGTCGTCGCCCGGGGGGAGATCCCAGCCGTGCCGAGGATTCTTCTGACCATCGTCCTTCCGCTCGCGCTCTGGGTCTGGGCGTTCGTGGACTGCCTGACCACGCCCGAGGACGAGGTGAAACACCTGCCCAAGGTGGTCTGGGTGCTGATCGTGCTGCTCTTCCCGCCACTGGGCCCGATCGCCTGGCTGATCGCCGGCAAGCAGCGCGGCTTCCTGCGGACCGCGCCCGCCGGGGCCGGGCCGGGCTACCCGGCAGACGACCGCCCGGGCCGTCCCGCCCCGCGCGGCGGGCGCCCGCTGGCTCCGGACGACGACCCCGAGTTCCTCGCCTCGTTGAAGAAGAGCAACAAAGACCACGAGGACATGCTCAAGCAGTGGGAGGCCGACCTGCGCCGCCGCGAGCGCGAGCTGCGCGACGGCGACGAGCCCGAGGACGGCCGCAAGGGCTGATCGGCGCAGGTCCGCCCGCTCGCTCGGACAGCCCACCCCCACCGCGCGGGGTGGGCTGCGGCATTTTTGGCGCTTCCCTACGACTGCGCAACCCCTAACCCGGATGGCGCCCCCCTGCCCGCCGGGCTTGAGCGGACCTTGAGCGGGGCCCAAGAGGGCCGGCTTACATTACTGGAAGACGGCCCTGACCTGCGCCTTTCTTCATGCTCAGATCATCGGACCATCATCTGTCCGACAACCCCCGGTATCCAACCGAACACCGAGCGCTCAGTGACCGAACCGACAGCTTCTGTACAGGCCTGACAGCTAAACGAACCCGACCTTGTACGGAATCGACGCCGAAACCAGCGCGCGGCCCCTCGTACAGTCATAAGTGAAGAAAGTGATTCGCAGCCGGGGGCACAGCAGACGTTGGCTGTCGGACAGTTCCCTCACCCTTGGAGTGGTTCGAGATGACGGTTGTGCATGAGGCGCCGGTCGACGGCGAGGTCCCCGAGGTCCCGGCCGACGCCCGCGGGCGGGTCGCCGAGCTGCACGAGCTGCGCGAGAAGGTCCGCCGCGGCCCCAGCGACAAGGCCACCGAGGCCCAGCACGCCAAGGGCAAGCTGACCGCTCGCGAGCGCATCGAGCTGCTGCTGGACGAGGGCTCCTTCCAGGAGGTCGAGCCGCTGCGCCGGCACCGCGCCCAGGGCTTCGGCCTGGAGGCCAAGAAGCCGCACACCGACGGCGTGATCGTCGGCTGGGGCACCGTGCACGGGCGCACCGTCTTCACCTACGCGCACGACTTCCGGATCTTCGGCGGCGCGCTGGGCGAGGCCCACGCGCAGAAGATCCACAAGATCATGGACATGGCCATCGCGGCCGGCGCCCCGCTGGTCTCGCTGAACGACGGCGCCGGCGCCCGCATCCAGGAGGGCGTCACCGCCCTGGCCGGCTACGGCGGCATCTTCCAGCGCAACACCAAGGCCTCCGGCGTCATCCCGCAGATCTCGGTGATGCTCGGCCCGTGCGCCGGCGGCGCCGCGTACTCCCCCGCGCTGACCGACTTCGTCTTCATGGTCCGCGAGACCTCGCAGATGTTCATCACCGGCCCGGACGTGGTCCAGGCGGTGACCGGCGAGAAGATCACCCAGAACGGCCTCGGCGGTGCGGACGTGCACGCCGGCGTCTCCGGTGTCGCCCACTTCATCTACGACGACGAGCAGTCCTGCATCGAGGAGGTCCGCTACCTCCTGTCGCTGCTGCCGCAGAACAACCGCGAGATGCCGCCGTCCGTGATGAGCGAGGACCCGGTCGAGCGGCGCAACGACAGCCTGCTGGACCTGGTGCCCGCCGACGGCAACCGCCCGTACGACATGCGCAAGGTCATCGAGGAGATCGTCGACCACGGCGAGTACCTGGAGGTCCACGAGCGCTGGGCCACCAACGTGCTCTGCGTGCTCGCCCGGATCGACGGCCACGTCGTCGGCATCATCGCCAACCAGCCGCAGTCGCTGGCCGGCGTGCTGGACATCAACGCGAGCGAGAAGGCCGCCCGCTTCGTCCAGATGTGCGACGCCTTCAACATCCCGCTGGTCACCCTGCTCGACGTCCCCGGCTTCCTGCCCGGCGTCGACCAGGAGCACGGCGGCATCATCCGGCACGGCGCCAAGCTGCTGTACGCGTACTGCAACGCCACCGTGCCGCGCATCTCGCTGATCCTGCGCAAGGCCTACGGCGGCGCCTACATCGTCATGGACTCCCGCTCCATCGGCGCCGACCTGTCCTACGCCTGGCCCACCAACGAGATCGCCGTCATGGGCGCCGAGGGCGCGGCCAACGTCATCTTCCGGCGCGAGATCAACGCCGCCGAGGACCCGGACGCCATGCGCGCCCAGAAGATCAAGGAATACAAGAACGAGCTGATGCACCCGTACTACGCGGCCGAGCGCGGCCTCGTGGACGACGTCATCGACCCGGCCGAGACCCGCCAGGTGATCTCTTCCGCCCTGGCCATGCTCCGCACCAAGCACGCCGACCTGCCCAGCCGCAAGCACGGCAACCCGCCGATGTAGCGGCGCGCTCCGCCGCGCGTGCGCACCGCACGCGCCCCGCAGCAACCGCCCGTACGCACCGGGCACCCACCTCAGACCGCAGCCACCGGGGGAGAAACCAGGACATGACCGCTTCCGCCGAACCCCTCGTCCGCATCGTCCGCGGCAGTCTCACCGACGAGGAACTCGCCGCCCTGACCGCCGTCCTCGCCGCGCGCGCCGCCGCCGCGCAGCAGGCCGCCGCCGCCGCACCGATCGAGCCGATCGCCAACTGGCAGCGCCTGGAGCGCCGCCCGGCGTACTACTCGCCGTTCAGCTGGCAGCAGGCCGCCTGACGGCCCACGGCCCGAGCCGACGGCCGGTCACCCCGCCCGGGTGACCGGCCGTCCGGCATTGCCCCGGGGCCGCGCCGGAGCGGCCCCCGCCCGGTCGCCCGGGGCCGGAAGGGCCCGCGGAGGGCTCGGTAGGATGCCTACTGGACGGTATGCGTCCGCCGCCCCGTCCGCCCCCATAGGATCGGCCGCTGCCGAGACCAGAACACTCCAGGGAGGCTGCGATGGCCAGGCAGGCCCGCGCACTGGCGACCCGCCAGGCGGTACTCGTCGCCGCGGCCGAGGTGTTCGACGAGCGGGGCTACGCCGCCGCCACGATGTCCGAGATCCTGGACCGGGCCGGCGTCACCAAGGGCGCGCTGTACTTCCACTTCCACTCCAAGGAGGAGCTGGCGCTCGCCGTCATCGAGGGACAGGGCGTCTTCATCTCCGGCTGGACACCGGCCTCGGACAGCCCGGTGCAGAACCTGATCGACCTCGGCTACGCCTTCGCCCGCGCGCTCCAGACCGACCCGCTGGTGCGCGGCAGCATCCGGCTGACGATCGAGCACGGCAGCTTCACCCAGCCGCAGCTCGCGGCCTACCAGGGCTGGATGGACACGGTCCGCGAACTGCTGGAGCACGCCCGGGAGGCCGGCGACCTCCACCCGGGCGTCGACCTGACCGCGGCCGCCGGGGTGATCACCGGGGCCGTCACCGGCATCCAGCTGAGCTCCCAGGTGCTGGCCGACCGGCAGGACCTGGTCCAGCGGCTGTCCGACCTCTGGACGCTGCTGCTGCCCGGCCTGGTCCAGCCGCACGCGCTCGCCCGGCTGAGCGTCGCCGAGCGCGCCTGAGCCGCCGGGCTCGACCGGGCGCGACCGGGCCGCCGGGGCCGGGCGGCCACGGCGGCCGGATCAGACCCGGTAGCCCACCCGCCGCTCCGCCGCCACCAGGGCCGGCAGCGCCGCCGTCCAGAGCCTGCTCACGGCCTCCGGCCCGGGCCGGCCGGTCTCCTCGCCCGCGAGCAGCACCTGGCCGGCCGCCACCGCGGTGAGCAGTTCGGCGGCGGCCCGCCGGTCCACCCCGGGGCTCAGCTCGCCAGCCTCGGCGGCACGGTCCAGCAGCCGGTGCACGACGGCGGTGAGGCTGCGCCAGGCGACGTCGGGGGCCACCGGAACGGGCCGGCCCTCCGGCCCCTCCTGGGCACCGTCCCGGCGCGGCCCCGGCCGGCCGAGCCGGACGCCGGCCCGCACCACCACGTCCTCGCGCAGCATCCGGGCCAGCTCGTGCGTGAAGTCGATCAGGCCCTGGAGCGCCGGGCCGTCGGCCCGCAGCGCGCGCAGCGCGGCGGAGCCGACCTCCCGTCCGGAGGCGCAGCGCACCCCGTCGGCGAGGGCCTGCTTGGACACGAAGTGGAAGTAGAGGGCCCCCTTGCTCACCCCGGCCCGCCGGCTGATGTCGACCAGGCTGGCGGCCTCGAAGCCCACGCGCGCGAAGGTCTCCGCGGCGGCGAGCAGTACGGCCTGCCGGGTCCGCCCAGCCCGTTCCTGCTTGACCACTGGCCCCCTCCGGACTCGGCCGGGCGCGATCCCCGCCCCACCCGGCTGCTGTCGGCGCGGCCCCTGCGGAGGCGGCGCTCGCATGCGGACGGCACCCTCCGAAACCGCATGGTTGGTATCTAATCTAGCGCCTGCTTCGCCCCCGCCGTCCAGCGGGGACGGACCCCCATCGATGGTCCGGGACCCCCTCAACGGGTATTCCCCCAGCCCACGGGGCAGGTAGCGTGATCGGGCCGGAGAATGCGGCCCGGGCACCCCCAGTCGCAAAACACAAACCGGGTGGTATGTATGTTTTGCTCGGACGGCCGTGGCGGCCGCTCCGACCGACACCCTGAAGCGGGGGCCCGTCATGCCATCGATCGTAGAGCCGGACCCGCACGGCCCGAACGCCCGCCCCGGCCCGGGCAGCGGTGGCGGCTTCGACTTCCACGACGGCCCCGCGACCGGCTACGACTTCCACGACCGGACCGTCTCCCGGCACCTGGTGCACCGCGCCTCGGTGTCCGAGGTGTTCCTCACCGGCTGGCAGGCCACCGGCCCGTACGACTTCCTGCTCGGCGCCCAGTGGCCCCGGCTGCACGGCTTCTACCGGCTGCCCGGGGACCGCTACCACGACCCGGTGCTGCTCGCCGAAACGATCCGGCAGACCGGACTGCTGATCGGCCACGCCGGGTTCGGGGTGCCGCGCGGCCACCACTTCGTGATGGAGGACCTCTCCTACGCGCTCCACGAACCCGGACTGCCGGGCCTGGCCGTCACCGCCGGCCCCGCCTCGCTGATGCTGACCGTCGGCTGCGAGGACGTCCGGATGCGGCACGGCGAACTGGTCTCCCTACGGGTCCGCGTCGACGTCACCCGGGACGGCCGGCCGATCGGCCACGGCAGCGGCCGACTGCGGGTGCTCTCCCCCGCCTCGTACGCCCGGCTGCGCGGGCCCGCGAGGCGCACCGCCCCGCCGCTCCTGCCGGCGCCCGCCGCGCCCGAGCTGGTCGGCCGCGCGCAGCCCGCCGACGTGGTGCTCGGCCCGACCCTGGCCCCGGACACCTGGCTGCTGCGGGCCGACGCCACCCACCCGGTGCTGTTCGACCACGAGCTGGACCACGTGCCCGGCATGCTGGTGCTGGAGGCCGCCCGGCAGGCCGCCCAGCGGCTGCGCCACCCCGAACCGGTGGTGCCGGTCGAGCTGGTGACCTCCTTCGACCGCTACATCGAGCTGGACCGGCCCTGCTTCGTCCGGGCGGTCCCCGAACCGACCGCCGGGCCGGCCGCGGCGGACGGCCGGCTGGCGGTACGGGTCCAGCTGCTCCAGGACGGCCGGCCGGCCGCCGAGTGCCTGCTGCTCACCGCGCCCCTGGACGGGCCGGCCGAGGGCCCGAGGGTGCCGGCCCGGCGGGAGGCCTACGAGGGCCGCCCCGCCGCGCCGGGCCTCGGCGGCACCCGGCTGCCGCTGGCGAGCTGATCCCCCGACGGGCGGCTCGTCCCCGTCAGGCGGCCGCCAGTGCGGCCGGCCGGCCCGCGTGCATCACGCTGAGATTGGTCGCCAGCCGGACCGGGTCCTGGGCCAGCCACAGCCGCAGCGCCGCGCCCAGGGCGGCACTGGCCGACTCGACCCGGACGTCGGTGATCTGCGCGATCCGGGCCGCGCCCGGCACCAGCAGGTCGGCCAGCGCGGTCGGCAGCCAGACCGTCAGGGCGCACGGCGCGGGCATGGCCAGCGCCCCCAGCAGCCGGTAGGCGTCCCCCGGTGCGCTGAGCGTGGGGATGATGTCCAGCAGCGCGTCGGACACCACCTCGGACACGTCGCTCCGGTGTCCCTGGGCGAGCCTGCGGAGCAGCATGCGCTCGGCGGCGGTGATTCGGACGGTCAGCATGACCTCGTCGCACTCCATTGCGCGATTTCCTCCTCAATTCCCTCTCGCACCGACCGGCGGCCGGCACGCACTACCCCTGCACATCGGCCCGGCTACCTGTGGGAGAGAGCCGGGCCGGTGGGTCATCGTGTGCCCCGGTCAGATCCCCGCGTAGGAGTGCTTTCCGGTGACGAAGATGTTCACGCCGTAGTAGTTGAAGAGCCAGCAGGCGAACGCCGCCAGCGCCAGGTAGGCGGCCTTGCGGCCCTTCCAGCCGGCCGTCGCGCGGGCGTGCAGGTAGCAGGCGTAGGCGACCCAGGTGATGAACGACCAGGTCTCCTTCGGGTCCCACTCCCAGTACTTGCCCCAGGCCGCCTCGGCCCAGATCGCGCCCGCGATGATGGTGAAGGTCCACAGCGGGAAGACCAGGGCGTTGATCCGGTAGGACAGCTTGTCGAAGGTCGACGCGGCGGGCAGCCGGCGCCAGATCGAGGCCGAGGTGCCCAGCGGACCGGTGGTCAGGCCGGCCGCCATGCGCTTGTCGAAGGAGTCCTTGCCGAGGTACAGCAGCGTCGCGATGAACGCCGCGTAGAAGGCGCCGCCGCAGAAGATCGCGGTGGACACGTGGATCGCCAGCCACGGCGAGTGCAGCGCCGGGACGAGCTGCTCGGAGTCGGTGTACAGCACCGTGGTGGCGATGCCGAGGGTCAGCAGCCCCGCGAGGACGACCGGCAGGCCGAGCCAGCGGACGTTCTTCTTCGCGGCCAGCAGCACCAGGTACGCCGCCGTCATGGCGAAGGCGAAGGCGCAGGAGAACTCGTACATGTTGCCCCACGGCCAGCGCGAGACCGAGAGGCCGCGGGCGACGATCCCGCCCGCGTGCAGCGCCGCGCCGAGCACGGTGAGCGAGACGGCGATCCGGCCGGCCAGGTCGGCCCGCTCGTTGGTGCCGGCCGCGCCCGGGCCGTCCTCCTCCTCGACGCCGCGCCCGCTGGTGACCACCGTCGCGCCCTCGCCCGCGACCGCGGTGCGGGTGAGCGTGGTGGTGCCGCCGCCGGCCCCCGCCACGGTGACGGTGACCTTCCTGGCCTTCTTCTCGGCCGTGGCGACGCGCTCGCCGAGGGTGCCGGCCTGGACCTTCGAGCGGACGGCGACGGCGCCCTTGCTGCCGAAGGTCCACTCGATCATGTGGGCGAACATGGCGAGCGTGTAGACCACCATCGCCGAATAGATCAGCTTGTTGGAGAGGTCGGCCAGCTGTGGGTCGACCGCCGAGGCGAGTTGCACCGTCTACTCCTTGGAGTTCTGGTCGGCAGGGACTGCGGGGGCTGAGGCCTCGGCCTCGGGGTCGTGGGGTGTCGCGTCGGACGCGGTGCCGGCTTCCCCGGCACCGTCCTCGGAGGCCGGGGAGTCGTCCTCGGAGGCCGGGGCGTCGTCCTGGAGGTCGACCGCGAGCTCCGCCAGCTCCTCGGCGATCTTCGCCGACTCGCTGCGGGCCAGACCGGCCAGCTCGACCTGGGTGCCGCCGCCCGGCAGGGCGACCGCCCGCACCCAGATCCGGCGGCGCTGGATGAACAGCGAGCCGATCAGACCGAGGATCGCCAGCACGCCGCCGACCAGGGCGATCTCATTGCCCGGGCGGTGCGTGATGTTGAAGCTGGCCCACTGCTTGTAGCCGTCGAAGGTGATGGAGCCGTAGCCGTCGGGGAGGGTCCAGCCCTGACCCGGCTTGAGCCTGGCCTTGGCCGGCTGGCCGTCCTGGGTCAGCTGGGTGAGCTTGCGGGTGTTGAGCTGGTAGACGTTCTGCGGCAGGCCGGAGTCGGTGCCCAGGTCGCCCGCGAAGGCGTTCAGCACCAGTTCGGGGGCGGCGTCACCGGGGAACAGCGAGACCGGGCCGGTGCCCTCGAAGCTCAGCGGGGCGGTCGGCAGGAAGAACCCGGAGAAGCCCATCTGGGTCTTGTTGCCGTCGGGACCCACGCCGTAGTCGGAGGCCTTCACCACGCCGGTGGAGGTCAGGTTGCCGTCCTGCGGCAGGAACGGGACGGCGCCCTGGTAGACGACGTCGCCCTTGCCGTTCTTGAGGGTGATCACCGGGGCGTAGCCGTGGCCGATCAGGTAGACCTTGCTGCCGCCGACCTCCAGCGGGTGGTTCACCTCGATCGTCGACTTCTTCAGCGCGGACGGGTCGCCGCCCTCGGAGTACTGGACGTGCGCGGTGAACTGCCGGGCGGCGCCGATCTGGTCGCCCTTCTCCTGGAACTTCGAGGTGAAGCCGTCCAGCTTCAGGTAGAAGGGGTCGAGGTCCTGGCTGCCGTAGAACCGGGTGCCGGTGAAGTCGTCGAGCTGGGTGATGGTGTTGGAGTAGGCCTCGCCCTCGATCATCAGCTTGCCGCCGGTGCCGGCGGCCAGGCTGGACCAGGCGAAGCCGCCGAGCAGCGCGAACAGCGACAGGTGGAACAGCAGGTTGCCGACCTCGCGCAGGTAGCCCTTCTCGGCCGCGACCGCGCCGCCGGACAGGTGGGCGCGGAAGCCGCGCTTGCGCAGCAGCCGGTGCGCGGCGGCGTTCACCTCGTCGGCGTCCGCCTCGGTGCGCCAGACCGCGTGCACCGGCATCCGGGTCAGGTTGCGCGGCGCGGCCGGCGGCCGGGAGCGCAGCACGCCGACGAACTGCCAGGTGCGCGGGACGATGCAGCCGGCCAGCGAGACGAACAGCAGGATGTAGATCGCGGAGAACCAGACCGAGCTGTAGACGTCGAACAGCTGGAGCTTCTCGTAGATCGGCGCGACCGTGGTGTGCTGCGCCTTCCAGGTCTGCACCTTGAACTGGTTCTGCCCGTTCTGCGGGATCAGCGAGCCGGGGATGGCGGCCAGCGACAGCAGGAACAGCAGGATCAGGGCGACCCGCATCGAGGTCAGCTGGCGCCACATCCAGCGGGCCCAGCCGAACGGCCCTATGCCGGTCGGGCCTTCGGACTCGACCGGGGCGGTGCTGAGCCGCTCGGCGGCACTGTCGTCCGGCGCCGGCGGCTGCTCGGTCTCGGTCGTGGTGTTGCTCACGGTCAGATTCCGATCTGGAAGTCGGCGGTCCAGGACTGCAGCTGGCTCATCATCGAGTCCCAGATCCCGGTGACGAGCAGCAGACCGACCGCGACGAGCATGCCGCCGCCGATCCTCATGACGAGCGGGTAGTGCCGCTTGACCCAGCCGAAGGCGCCCAGCGCCCGGCGGAAGGCCACCGCGGCCAGGATGAACGGTACGCCGAGGCCCAGGCAGTAGAAGGTGGTCAGCAGCGCGCCACGCTGGGCGTCGGCCTGGTTGAGGGCCAGGTTCTGCACGGCGGTCAGGGTCGGGCCCATGCACGGGGTCCAGCCGACGCCGAACACCACCCCGAGCATCGGGGCGCCCAGCAGGCCGACCGCCGGGCGGCGGTGCGAGCGGACCTCGCGCATGCTCAGCCCGGGCACCAGGCCCATGAACGCCAGGCCCATCACCACGGTGAGCGAGCCCAGCACGATGCTGATGATCCGCTTGTAGTCCTGGAGCTCTTGGCCGAAGTAGCCGAACAGGGCGCCGGTGGAGACGAACACCGCGGTGAAGCCGAGGATGAACAGCACCACGCCGAGCAGCATCCGGCCGCGCCGCGAACCGCGGGCGTCCGCGAGGTCGGCGGCGGAGAAGCCGGTCACGTACGACAGGTAGCCGGGGACCAGCGGCAGCACGCACGGCGAGAAGAACGACGCCAGCCCCGCCACCAGCGCGACCGGGGCGGCGGCCAGCAGCGCGCCGCTCTGGACGGTCGAGGTGGCGTCGGCGAGGTGCAGGGGCGGCAGACTCACTGCTTCTGCTCCGCGACCACCGGCTGGAGGATCGACTCCAGCGCGTCCTCGGTGGTGCCGCCGACGGCGCGGGCGGCCAGCTTGCCGTCCCGGTCGACGATCAGGGTGGTCGGGATGGACTGCGGGTTGAGGCTGCCCTTGGGGAACTTGAGCAGCTGGGTGCCGGCGGGGTCGAAGAGGCTCGGGTAGGTGACGCCCTGCTCCTGCTCGAAGCGGACGGCGTTCTGCTTCTCGGTGTCCCGGGTGTTGATGCCGAGGAACTGGACGCCCTGGTCCTTGTACTTCTCCGAGACGTTCTGGAGGCTCTTGGCCTCGGCCCGGCACGGGCCGCACCAGGAGCCCCAGACGTTCAGCACGACGACCTTGCCCCGGTAGTCGGAGAGCTTGGCCGCGGTGCCCTCCAGCGTCTCGCCGGAGATGTCCGGCGCGTCCCCGCGCTTGCCGGCCTCCGCCTTCGACAGGTTGGTGCCCTTGACCGTGACGAAGCCGACCTGGCCCTCGCCGCCGCCCGACGAGCCCGAGGAGGAGCAGCCGGTGAGGGCGAGCGCAGCGGCGGCGACGGTGGCGGCGGCTGCTGCGGCGACACGGGGACGGGGGCGCGTCATGGCAGACATGTGAAAAGTTTCGCATGGAGTTCCGGGCCGGTTCGCCGGGGTCCTGCCTTGCGCGTCGCACCCCCTCTGACCTGCGACGAAATCGGGTCACCCGGCATCTGCCAGGTGACCCGAAGTCATACTTACACGCCGCTTACGGAGGCGGGGCGGCGAAGGTGCGGAGGCTAGGCGCCGAAGCTCTTGCCCACCGGCTTGTCGCCCTTGCGGCCCTTGCCCACCAGGTGCGCGGGCAGCAGGTCGCGGGCCGGCTCGCGGTAGCCGACCGAGACGATCCGGTCGCCCTCGAAGGTGAAGCTGGTCAGCGAGGCCAGCGAGCACTGCCGGTTGCGCGGGTCGTGCCAGAGCCGGCGGCGCTCCACGAAGGAGCGCAGGGTCCAGATCGGCAGCTGGTGGCTGACGCAAACCGCCTCGTGCCCGCGCGCGGCGTCCCGGGCCGCGCCGAGCGCACCCATCATCCGCACCGCCTGGTCGAGGTACGGCTCGCCCCACGAGGGCTTGAACGGGTTGGTGAGGTACTTCCAGTAGCCCGGGTTCCGCAGCGAACCGTCGCCGACCCCGAAGGTCTTGCCCTCGAAGACGTTCTCCGCCTCGATCAGCCGCCCGTCCGCCGCGACGTCCAGGCCGTGCGCCTCGGCGATCGGCGCGGCGGTCTCCTGGGCCCGCTCCAGCGGGGAGGCCACCACGTGGGTGATGTCCCGGCCGGCCAGGTCCTCGGCGACCCGCTCGGCCATCTTCCGGCCCAGCTCGGACAGGTGGTAGTCCGGCAGGCGCCCGTACAGGACGCCCTCCGGGTTGTGCACCTCGCCGTGCCGCATCACGTGGACGACGGTGATCTCTTTGGCGCTCACTTCTCGACTACTCCTGGGAATCGGGTTCGGGCCGCGACGGGTCAGGCCGTGGCGGCGGCAGCGGCGCGCGCGGCGGCCGGCAGGGCGGCGGCGATCCGCTCGACCGCCCGCTCGTCGTGGGCCGCCGAGACGAACCAGGACTCGAAGGCGGACGGCGGCAGGTAGACGCCCGCGGCCAGCATCGCGTGGAAGAAGGCGGTGAAACGGTACGCCTCCTGGGTCCTGGCCTCGTCGTAGTCGGTGACCGGGGCCTCGGTGAAGAACACCGAGAACATGTTCCCGGCGGTCTGCAGCCGGTGGGCCACGCCCTCCTTGGCGAGCGCGTCGGTGACCAGGCCGGAGACCTCGGCGGCGACCTTGTCCACCGTCGCGTACACCTCGTCGGTGCAGCCGCGCAGCTGGGCCAGGCCGGCCGCGGTGGCGATCGGGTTCCCGGACAGGGTGCCCGCCTGGTAGACCGGGCCGGCCGGGGCCAGGTGCGCCATCACGTCGGCGCGGCCGCCGAAGGCCGCGGCCGGGAAGCCGCCGCCCATGACCTTGCCGAAGGTCAGCAGGTCCGGCGCCCAGCCCTCGTTCGCCGCCTCCAGGCCGTACCAGCCGGCCCTGGAGACGCGGAAGCCGGTCATCACCTCGTCGGAGATGAACAGCGCGCCGTTCTCCCGGCAGAGCCGGGCCAGGCCTCCGTTGAAGCCGGGCAGCGGCGGGACGACGCCCATGTTGCCGGGCGAGGCCTCGGTGATCACGCAGGCGATCTCGCCCGGGTGGGCGGCGAAGGCCTGCTCGACGGCGGCCAGGTCGTTGTACGGCAGCACGATGGTGTCGCCGGCCTGGGCGCCGGTGACGCCCGGGGTGTCCGGCAGGCCGAAGGTGGCCACGCCGGAACCGGCGGCGGCCAGCAGCGCGTCCACGTGACCGTGGTAGCAGCCGGCGAACTTGACCACCTTCGCCCGGCCGGTGAAGCCGCGGGCCAGCCGGATCGCGGACATGGTGGCCTCGGTGCCGGAGGAGACCAGGCGGACCTGCTCGACCGGGGCGACCCGGCCGACGATCTCCTCGGCCAGCTCGACCTCGCCCTGGCCGGGGGTGCCGAAGGAGGTGCCCTTGGAGACGGCCTGCTGGACGGCGTCGATCACCGCGGGGTGCGCGTGGCCGAGGATCATCGGACCCCACGAGCACACCAGGTCGACGTACTCGCGGCCGTCGGCGTCGGTCAGGTAGGGGCCGGTGCCGGACACCATGAAGCGCGGCGTGCCGCCGACCGCGCGGAAGGCGCGCACCGGGGAGTTGACGCCGCCGGGCGTCACCACGGAGGCGCGGTCGAACAGCGACTGGGACTGGGGGGCTTCGTAGGGGTAGCTCACAAAAGACATGGTCTCAAATCGTGTCCTCACGCTCTGCATGTCCGACCCGATCATCTGGAACGATGATCCGGGCACCGTTGTCTGTACGGTTGTCCGTACAGCAGGGGCCGCTGACTGCACCGGACCGGGGACCAGTCAGACTGTGTACACAGAGTGCACGGGCGTTCCGGTTTGTGTGCAGGGGTGTGGAGAGGACTGCCGCGTACCGCGAGTGGGTACGGCGGCGCATGACGGGTAAGGAGCACGTCCGGTGGGCGCCGGATGTGCGGGGGTCTGTCGATTCCGGCGAATTCCGGTGAGGATGGTCCGAGTGTCCGAGGCGCAGGACGGCTACGACGAGGCTGCGGGGGGCTCCCGCAGGCCCGCCGAAACCGCACGCGGGGGTACGGGAGCGGGTACGGGTCGTGGTCGTCGCGGCGGTGAGAGGCGGGGTGAGGGACGCGTGGGGGTGACCTACAAGTACTTCGGGGCCCCGGACCGCGCGACCGCCGCCAGAGTTCCCACCGCCCTCGGCCCGGGCGGACTCGGCCTGGAGGCCGGCGAGCTGGGCTCGCTGGGGCGGCTCGGCGACCTGATGGAGACCAGCGGCTCCCCCACCGGCCACCTCTCCACCAAGATCAAGCCGGAGACGATGAGCGCCATGGTGCTCACCGGCATCCAGGGCGTGCCGCTGCACCAGGTGCCGCCGCTGGAGCTGGTCGTGCTGCACCCCGACTACGCCGTCGTCCAGCTGCCCCACAACGTCGTCGAGCCGTTGCGCAAGGCCGACGAGACGGAGCTCGGCGCCGCCGCCTTCATCTGGTCCACCGTGCCGGACCGGCGCGGACCGCGGGACGCGTTCGTGATCTACAGCATGCTGCACGAGTGGCAGGACTTCGCCAACCGGCTGCACGAGGCCGGGCACCAGCTGTACTGCCTGGTCTGGCCGTGACGCCCGGCCCCGGCACGCTGTTCGAACGCGGGCCGGGGCAGGGCGGGTTGGCGGACCGTCAGTTCTGACGCCCGGTCGGCCGCAGGACGGTGGCGGCGAGCAGCAGGGCCACCGCGAGGAGTCCGGCGGCGACCGCGAAGGCGAGGCGGAAGCCGCCGGCCAGGGCGTCCGCGGCGGGGTGCCCGGCCGCGGTCAGGGCGGCGGTGCGGCCGCTCGCGAGGGTGCCGAGGACGGCGACCCCGAGCGCGCCGCCGACCTGCTGGGTGGTGTTGAACAGGCCGGAGGCGGTGCCCGCGTCCTGCGGTCCGGCGCCCGACATGCCGAGGACCGCGAGCGTGGACAGCACCAGGCCGCCGCCCGCGATCAGCAGCATGGTCGGCAGCAGGTGGACGACGTAGTCGGCGTCGGCGGGCAGCCGGACCAGCAGTGCGAGCGCGGCGAGCAGCATGGCGAGCCCCGCGAGCAGCACGGCGCGCTCGCCGAACCGGGCGCTCAGCCGGGCCGAGAGCAGCAGCGACACCGCGCCGATGGCGGCCGCCGCCGGCAGCATCGCCAGGCCGGTGGCGGCGGCGCCGTAGCCGAGGACCTGCTGCAGGTAGAGCGCGACCATGATCTGGAAACCGAACATCCCGGAGATGGTCAGCACCTGCACGGCGTTGGCGCCGGAGACGTTGCGCGAGCGGAACATCCGCAGCGGGAGCAGGGGTTGGGCGGCCCGGGCCTGCCGGAGCAGGAAGCCGGCCAGCAGCGCGAGCGAGAGCGCGCCGAGGCCCAGGGTGCGGGCCGAGGTCCAGCCGTGCTGGCCGGTGCCGACGATGGTGTAGATGCCGAGCATCAGGGCGGCGGTGATCAGCACGGCGCCGAGCACGTCGGCGCCGGCCCGCAGGCCGGGGCCGCGGTCGGACTCCAGCAGCCGCAGGGAGAGCAGGACGGCGGCCAGGCCGAGCGGCAGGTTGATCAGGAAGATCCAGTGCCAGTTGAGCGCCTGGGTGAGCACCCCGCCGAGGACCTGGCCGATCGAGGCGCCGGCCGCGCCGACGAAGCTGAACGCGCCGATCGCCCGGCCGCGCTCGGCCGGCTCGGGGAAGAGCGTGACGATCATGCCGAGGCTGACGGCGGAGGCCATCGCGCCGCCGACGCCCTGGAGGAAGCGGGCGGCGATCAGCGCCTGCTGCCCGGTGGCGACGGCGCAGAGCAGCGAGGCGGCGGTGAAGAGGGTGAGCCCGGCGACGAACATCCGCCTGCGGCCGATCAGGTCGCCGAGCCGGCCGGCCAGCAGGAGCAGGCCGCCGAAGGCGATCAGGTAGGCGTTGACCGTCCAGGTGAGGCCGGCGGGCGAGAAGTGCAGGTCGCCCTGGATCGCGGGCAGCGCCACGGTGACGATCGAGCCGTCCAGGACGATCATCAGCATTCCCGCGCAGAGCACCGCGAGGGCGAGGGTGCGGGAGCGGGCGGCGGCGGGGGCTGCGGAGGCCGGCGTGGGCGCGGCCGGGGCGTGCGTGGTCATGGCGGTTCTCCCGGTTCGTCGAGTACCGGGTAGGACGCTATCAGATCGTTTTGTTCGGGACTATCTATCTCGGGAGCAGCTTGCTGCCGGGGCGGTCAGCCCCGGGAGCGGCGGGCACGGCGGACGGTGCGCTCGACCTCGACCGGTTCCGCGAGGTGGCCCTCCACCAGGCGGGTCAGGGCCGAGACGAACACCTCGCGCTCCGGCTGCGGCAGCGCCTCCAGCAGTTCGCGGTGCACCCGGTCGGCGATCGCGGTGCCCCGCACCACGGCCCGCTCGCCCGCCTCGGTGACCGAGACGATCCGGGCCCGCCGGTCGGTCGCGGACGGGCGGCGCTCGGCCAGGCCCGCCTTCTCCAGCTCGTCGACGGTGACCACCATGGTCGTCTTGTCCAGGTCCGCCAGCTCGGCCAGCTGGATCTGGGTGCGTTCGGACTCCTGCGCGTGGAACAGCACGCAGTAGGCGCGCGGGGTGATCCCGAGCTCGGTGAAGGCGGCCGCCATCCGGGTGGCCAGCACGTGGCTCGCGTGGTCCATCAGCCCGGAGATGTCGCGGATCTGGCGCACGGGCGGCGGGGTCGTCGTCATACGTCCGAGGTTAGCAACGGCCCGTCTGCTCCCGGATGATCCCGTAGCCAACCAACGCCGGGTCTACGGGATGCCCAACTCGAACAGCGCATAGCCCGCGTACCAGCCCGCCGCGAGGACGGGCATCGCCAGCAGCCAGGCCAGCGAGGAGAGCCGCACCCGGCGCAGCGCCACCGCCAGGCCGATGCAGAGCGGGAAGGCGGGCAGCAGGTAGCGCGAGATGTTGCCGAAGATCTGGTTGGTGCTCAGCGCGGTGAAGATGGTGAGCCCGGTGTAGACCCACAGCACCAGCGGCGGCCGGGTGCGCCACAGCAGCAGCACCAGCCCGGGCAGGGCGATCAGCAGGCCGATCGCGATCAGGTCCGGGACGGGATTGGCCTGCCAGTAGGTCCAGTGGCCGGTGATCACGTCCCTGATCGTGCGCAGGGTGGAGGAGCCGCCGTCGAAGTAGCGGTTCCAGGCGCCCTGCTGGAGCTTGAAGTAGCCGCCCCAGTCGCCCATCTTCCAGCCGACCCAGGCGACGTAGCCGAGCAGGCCCCAGGGCGTGATCAGCATCGCGGTCAGCGGACGGGCCACCCCGTCGGTGCGGCGGACCAGCGCGACCAGCGCGGCGATCGAGACGGCGGCGATCAGCACGGCGGCGGTCGGCCGGTTGAGGCCCGCCACCAGCGTCAGCACACCGGCCGCGAGCCAGCGGCGGGTCATCACGCAGTAGCAGGCCCAGGCGGACAGCGCGACGAACAGCGAGTCCGAGTAGACCGCCCACTCCACGCCGGAGCCCGGGAACAGGCCCCAGAGCACCGCCGCGATCACGCCCGCCCGGAAGCCGCCGAGCCGCTCGGCGATCGCGAAGATCCCCGCCGCCGCGACCAGCGAGGCCAGCACCGAGACGACGATCCCGGAGCCGTACGGGCCGAGCCCGGTGACCGCGCCGACCAGCCGCATCAGCCAGGGGTAGAGCGGGAAGAAGGCGGCCGAGTTCTCGTAGTAGGTCGCCAGCGGGAAGCCGTGCAGCGGGATCAGCTGCGGGTTGTACCCGTTCTCGGCGATCCGCTGGTACCAGACGCCGTCCCAGGTGCCCAGCACGTCCCAGGGATTGGCGCCGCCGCCGCGGCCCGGCTGCTTGTTCAGGTAGTCGCCGGTGTGCGAGAGCAGCAGCATGAAGACGGTCACGCCGATGGCCTTGACCACCGCGTACGCGCCCAGCGCGGGCGCGAAGCGGTCCACCAGTGCCCCGAACCGGCCGGGCTCCCGGCCGGTCCGTTCCTCGGGGGTCTCCACCGGCTCCGCTCCGGGCGCCGCGGGCGCTCCGGACTGGGTGCTGGACGACTCAGTGCTCGATGCCGTGCTCATCTGGTCTGGGTACTCCCCGCCCCGCTCGTGGTCCGCGCGGCTCCGGCGCAACGATTTTCCCGTGAGCCTACGGCACGCCCCCGAACCGAGGCCCCCTGGTGCCCCCGGAGCCCGCGTCCGGCACCGTGCGACCCGTGCCGAAAACCACGCCGTCGCCGCCCGGTGGGGGGCGGCGACGGCCTGGGCGCGTGCGGGGTGGATCAGCCGTGGACGTAGACGATGCCGAGCTTGGTGAGCTGCCAGAGCTGGTTGGCGGCGCCGGTGTCGGTGGCGAGTTCGACGTACGGGTTGCCCTTGGCGTCGAGGGTGCTGCCGGCGGCCAGGACCTTGCCGCGGTCCTGGGAGTCGGCGATCTTGTAGCGGCCGTCGCCGGCCGGCGTGAACACCCAGTGCTGGTTGCCGCCGCCGTTGCAGCCCCACTGCTGGATCCGGGTGCCGGGGGCGGTGGAGCCGGCGTTGGCGTCCAGGCACATGTTCCGGTTGCCGCTGAAGTCGAGCTCGTAGCTGCCGCCCGCCTTGGCCTCCAGGACGAAGGACTGGTTGAGCCCGCCGGTGGCCGGATAGGTGATCGCGGGCCGCCCGTTGGTGGAGTCGCCGTAGCTGCCGCCGCCGGTGAGGTCGAGCGCGTTGCCGCTGGCGGCGTTGGTCAGCTGGTACCAGGCGCCGTCCTCGGGGACGTCCCCGAACGGCTGTCCGGGCGTGAGCGGCTGGATCGAGGTGGTGTTCTGCTGGTTGAGCGTGCAGTACGCCTGCGCCAGCTCGGTCCGGGCGTAGAACTGGCCGAGGCAGACGCCCTCGCCGCGGTAGCCGGCCACCCGCAGGTGGTACGACTGGCGGACCATGTTCATGCACAGCCCGGGGATGCCGATCTGCGAGTCGCAGCCGTTGCGCACCCACTCGGAGAGGTTGATGACGTCCCCGTTGGAGTACTCGTACGGGGAGGACGTCCACTCCGCGCAGACCTCGTGCCCGAAGGCGACCCGCCGCTGGTCCAGGTACCGGACGCCGGGCACCTGCTCGGCCGCGCCGCGCAGCGCGTCACTGAGTGTCGGCACCACCCAGTTGTGGCCCCAGGCGAGGTCCTCGGGGAAGGCCGGGCAGCCGTCGGCGACCTTGCCGAGGTAGTCGTTGCGCCGGATGTCCGGGGTGATCGGGTTGAAGTACGACTGGTAGACCAGCTGGTACGAGGAGTCGGCGTAGCCGGCCTTGCGCATGGTCTGACGGATGTTCTGGAGCGCGGCGACCACCTTGGGCTGGACGCCCTTGGCGCGCCGGCGGATCTCGTCGCTGCCGATGGTGTCCCGGCAGCCCTGGTCCTTGGGGATCGGGAAGTACTGCGCCAGGCAGTGCATCATGATCCCGCTGAAGTCGAAGTCGTCGTTGGCGCCGATGGTGACGACGACCATCTTGACGTCGTACTTGGCCGCCGTGTCGGCCAGTTTGACGTCCTGCTTGGGCTCGCCGAAGTCGCCGCTGCCGGGGCCGGTGACCTTGGCCAGTTCCGGGTCGCTGACCAGGTCGCCGGTCTGGGCGCCGGAGCAGGCCAGGTCGATCGGGGTGACCCCGGGGATGTCGGTGACGAAGATCTCCGACTTGGGGTGGCGGTGGCAGTAGTTGGTGGGGCTGTCCGTCTCCGGGAAGTAGCCGTCGTTGGTGTCGGTGCCGGCGCCCTCCCCGGAGATGGCGCTGTCGCCGAGGGCGACGATCGCGGCCGGACGGGTGGCCGCGGGCGCGGCCGGGGCGGGGTCGGCCAGGGCGGCGGGGGCGCCGGCCAGGCCGAGGGTGGCGAGGAGGGCTCCGGTGGCGAGCAGTGCGGCGCACCGGGACGCACCCGTACGCGTTCGCCGTGCAGCCGGCAGGGGTGACCTGATCACACGCGACTCCTTGCGGGGGTGGGGGACCGCCCTGGCGGGGAGCCGAGCGGTGCGGAGCAAGAGAGGAGCAGGAAAGGTGAGCAGGTCTCGCATTCTAGGTACTGACAAGTAACGCAACAAGACTCGTGACACCGCCGGGAACCGACGGACCGACACGTTCACGGCACAACGAAGAGCCGCCGCCCCGCGCCCCAGGAGGGAGGCGCGGAACGGCGGCTCGCACCGGCCGAACCGGGTGCGGGCTCAGCCCACGTTGGCGCACTTGTTGCCGAACGCCGGGTTCAGCAGGCCGATGATGTCGATGGTGTTGCCGCAGACGTTGACCGGAACGTGCACCGGGATCTGGATCTGGTTGCCGGAGACGACACCGGGGGAACCGGCGGCGACGCCCTGGGCGCCGGAGCTGGCCATCGCGGAACCGGCGCCGGTGGCCACGATGCCCACCACGGCCGCGCCGACGGCGGCGGTCTTCTTGATGCTCATACGAGCCTCCTGACTGTTCGACAGATATGCACGGGGAGTGCGACATCTAGAACGAGACCCCACCGGACCGGTTGCGACGGTCCCGGCACTGTCACCCATCCGGCGCAACGGCGCCGCGGACCGGGCATTCGGGTGATCGGAGGGTCGGACCGTTTCCCCCCGCGCGGTGCCTCGTTCTCCCTGACGGAACCCGGTCTCCACCGGCCCCCGCGCGGCGGGCCTCCCAGAACCCGGCGTCCGGCAACCCGTGCCGGAACGCCCGACCGGAATTCCACCTGGTCGCGCCTTTGTCCGAAGCCTTTCCCGGCCGTGCGGGAATCGTTTCGGGGGGCACTGCGACCCGGCAGTCACGGCCACGCCCGAGCCATGGGCGGAACACGCCGATATGCGCCGACCGAGTGACAATCACGGCAATCCCTGAAGCCTTCGGGTGAGTATTCGCGCTCGCCCGACTCCCGACATTCCCATTCCGTCGGGCAGAAATCGGAGGAATGACATGCGCAACTTCAAGAAGGCCGCCGTCCTGTCCCTGGCCGCCAGCGGCCTGGTGCTCGGTGCCGCCGGCGGTGCGGTCGCCAGCTCGGGCGCCGAGGGCGTCGCCGCCGGTTCCCCCGGCGTGCTCTCCGGCAACCAGATCCAGGTGCCGATCCACATCCCGATCAACCTGTGCGGCAACAGCATCGACATCATCGGCCTGCTGAACCCGGCCTTCGGCAACGCCTGCGTCAACGCCGGCTGAACCCGCGGTCGCCGCACCGGCGACAGCCGATTCACCGAGCCCGTGCCGCGCCCCGCAGCGCCGGGGCGCGGCACGCTCCACCCGTGTGTGATCGAGGAGATCAACCCCCCATGCAGAACATGAAGAAGGCCGCCGTCCTCTCCGCCGCCGCTGCCGGCCTGGTGCTGGGCGCGGCGGGCTCCGCCGCCGCCAGCGCGGGCGCCGAGGGCGCGGCCGTCGGTTCCCCCGGTGTCATCTCCGGCAACCAGATCCAGGTCCCGGTGCACGTGCCGATCAACCTGTGCGGCAACTCCATCAACATCGTCGGCCTGCTGAACCCGGCCTTCGGCAACGCCTGCGCCAACGTGGAGCTGCCCCCGCCGTCCGCCGACGACTGCTGATCCCCGATCGGCACGTGTTCCGGCCGTCCTGCCCCCCGACCAGTCGGCCGGGGGGCAGTTCGGCGTCCCCGGACAGCCGTCCGGGATCCCCGATCCACCGAAGGGTGATCACGATGGTTTCGAAGAAGAGCGCGGCCGGACTGGCCGCCGCCGTGGGTGCCGCGGTGCTGCTCGGCGCCGGTTCGGCGCAGGCCGCCACCGCCCCGGGCGAGGCCCCGGCCGGCCCGGCCACGCTGACCAAGACCGACCTCGGCCAGGCGCTGGGCGGGACGACCACCGGCCTCGGCTACGGCATCGCGCCGATCAAGAGCCTGCGGCTGGACCCGTGGGCGAACTCCTCGGCCGACTTCCTCAACAACGGCGCGGCCCTCCAGCCCGACCAGGGCCTGCCCGCCGTCGGCACCGGGACGCTGACCGGCCCGCTGAGCGCCGGCGGCGGCGTCAAGGACCTCCCGCTGGTCGGCGGGCTGACCGGCCTCCTGCCGGGCTGAGCCCCCGGGCTCCCGTCCCGGGCTCCCGTCCCGGGCGCGGTGCCCGGGTCGGAGCCGGGTCAGAGCTGGGTCAGGCCCGTCAGCCCGGTCGTCTGCACCACGCCGGTGGCGGTCCCGGTGGTGGTCCCGGCCAGGGCGGCCGCCGTGTCGGTGAGGGAGAGCCGGCTGTCCTCGCCCCCGAGGCTGGCCTTGGCCCCGGGGACCACCTGCACCGCGCCGGAGACCAGGCGCGGGTCGATCTCGTCCACCTTCAGCCGGCCGTCGGCGAGCTGGCCGGCGCCGTCCTGGGCGAGCGAGAGCGGCTTGCCGAGGGTGAGCCCCGGGGTCTTGGCGTGCAGCGGCGCGGCCGGGGCGTCCAGCAGTACCTTGCCGAGGTCGGCGCCCTGGTCGACCAGCGGGATCGGCAGATCGGCCTTGGCGCTCGGGCCGACCTTGCCGGTGGTCAGCTGGGGAAGGATCTGCTCCGGGAGCAGCGCGCCGCCGCCGCTGGTGGTCCGGTCGGGCGCCGGCGGCATCAGGAGCGAGGTCGGGATGCCGGCCGTGAGCCGGCTGCCCAGCGGGGCGAGCGGGATGTCCGCCGGGACCTGCTGGGTGGCCAGCGCGTCCTCCAGCGCGCCGACCTGGTCGGGGCCGATCGGGGTGGCGGCACCGGCCGCTCCTTGGGAGGCGAGCACACCGGCACCGACCGCCAGCAGCATCGCGCCGGCCCGCTGGGAGAACTTCATGCTTTTCACCGTTCTGCTGTCCGTACTGGGGATCACTGGGAAGGGCTGCGGGGCCGCAACCGGAAAGCGATCTGCTCAACGAGTGACCGGGAGTGCGGATTGCGGCCGTTAACCGGTTCGGAGTAATAATCCGATCGGATTCCCTCCGCCGTCGTGCCTCCGGGACTCTTTTCAAAAATCCCCGTAACCTTCCGTGCCGTCGTTCTTTGATCTGGACGTCAGTGACTGCAGACCGGGTCTGAGCGTTCTCAGCGTTGTACGCACGGAATCCAAAGAGCATTTCAGAGAGGGATCTCGCCATGATCCAGAAGTCCTTCGCCGCCGCCGGCCTGGCCGTCGCCGCGCTGGCCGGTGCCGCCGCGCCCGCCTCCGCCATCGGTGACGCGGACGGCGCCGCCGCCTCCATCGAGGGCAACGGCGGTACCAACTTCACGGGCACGGTCGGGAACAACAGCCCGAACTTCCACTTCCTGGACAACCCGAACATCTGCCTGCCGGAGATCCACAACATCGCGGTCGGCGTGCTCGGCGTGGCCGTCCCGGTCGAGGTCCCGATCGCCAACAACGGCGGCAGGCAGTACTGCACCGTCGGCCAGGGCACCCAGAGCCAGGGCGACGGCGGCGTGTCCCACCTGATCGGCTGATCGGTCGCCGCTCCGTTCTCCCTGCACCACCCTCACGATCCACCTACGAATCGCTCCCCGATTCACCCCGAGAGGAAAACCAGAGATGATCAAGAAGTCCCTCGCCGCCGCCGGCCTGGCCGCCGCCGCCTTCGCGATGTCCGCCGGCTCGGCCTCCGCCATCGTCGACTCGGACGGCGCCGCCACCTCCGTCCAGGGCAACGGCGGCACCAACCACACCGGCACCGCCGGCAACGGCAGCCCGAACAACCACGTTCTGGACAACCCGAACATCTGCCTGCCGGAGATCCACAACGTCGCCGTCGCCGTCATCGGCATCGCGGTCCCGGTCGAGGTTCCGGTCCTGAACAACCAGCCGAAGCAGATCTGCAACGTCGGCCAGAACACCCAGTCCACGGGCGACGCGGGTGTCTCGCACCTGATCGGCTGATCAAGGGGCACAGCACGGTCGGAGGGCCCGGGGAGGAACACCTCCCCGGGCCCTCCGGGCTGTGCGGGCGAAGTGTCCGGCCGGCCGCGCCGCAGCGCGGTCCGGACGGGTGAGCGGCGGGCCGGTCCGGCGCGTGGATCGCCGATCAGGACCGCCGGTTGTGATCACGTGTCAGAGCGCCCGCGGGGCGCTCCCAGAGAGAGGGCAGTTCCATGAAGAGCAAGCTGGCCAAGGCCGCCCTGACCGCCGCCGCCGCACTGGCGCTCGCGGGTGCCGCCACCCCGGCCTTCGCCCACGTCGGCCTGGCCGGCGGCGGCGAGTTCGTCGCCTCCGCCGACCAGCCGTTCGTGGCCGGCGGGGGCTTCGGCGTCGCCCACGCCGGTGACGTCGTCGCCGGAGGCTTCGGCGGCGGTGCCGCCACCTCCACCGACGTGATCGGCGGCGGCGCGGGCTTCGCGCACGCCGGCGACGTGGGCATCTGAGTCCACGGCCCGACGGAAACCCGGAAGGCCGGGTCGCTCCCCCGCGGGAGCGGCCCGGCCTTCCGCCGTACGGGGTCCGCTACTTGAGCATCGCGGCGGCTTCGAGGGCCCAGTAGGTGAGGATCTGCTCGGCGCCCGCGCGGCGGATCGAGGTGAGCGTCTCCATGATCATCCGCTCCCGGTCGATCCAGCCGTTCGCGGCGGCCGCCTCGACCATCGCGTACTCGCCGGACACCTGGTACGCGGAGACCGGCACCGGGGAGGCGTCGGCGACCTGGCGCAGGATGTCCAGGTAGGCCATGGCCGGCTTGACCATCACCATGTCCGCGCCCTCGGCGAGGTCCTGCGCCAGCTCGCGCAGCGACTCGCGGGCGTTGGCCGGGTCCTGCTGGTAGGTCTTGCGGTCGCCCTTGAGCGAGGAGCCGACGGCCTCGCGGAACGGGCCGTAGAAGGCCGAGGCGTACTTGGCGGTGTAGGCGAGGATGCCCACGTCCTGGTGCCCGGCCTCGTCCAGCGCCCGCCGGATCACGGCGATCTGGCCGTCCATCATGCCGGACGGGCCGACCAGGTGGACGCCGGCGTCGGCCTGCACCCGGGCCATCTCGGCGTAGCGCTCCAGGGTGGCGTCGTTGTCGACGCTGCCGTCCGCGGCCAGCACGCCGCAGTGGCCGTGGTCCGTGTACTCGTCCAGGCAGAGGTCCGACATGACCACCAGGGAGTCGCCGACCTCGGAGACCACGTCCCGGATCGCCTGCTGGAGGATGCCGTCCGGGTTGGTGCCCTCGCTGCCGGTCGCGTCCTGCACCTGCGGGACGCCGAACAGCATGAGGCCGCCCAGGCCCGCCTCGGCCGCCTCCACCGCGGTCTTGCGCAGGGTGTCCCGGGTGTGCTGGACCACGCCCGGCATCGAACTCACCGGGACGGGCTCGCTGACGCCCTCGCGGACGAACAGCGGCAGGATCAGCTCCGCCGGGTGCAGCCGGGTCTCGGCCACCAGGCGGCGCATCGCCGGGCTCCGGCGCAGTCGGCGCGGGCGTACGTACGGGAATTCAGCGGACACGGCTTCTCTCTCCGAACGGTTGTGCAGTGCCGGGGGCGACGGTCGGCCGCCCCCGGCCATGAGGGGTGTCAGCGGGCCTTGCGGCGCGAGCCGGGACGGCGCTCGCTGGGCCGGTAGACCGGCTCACCGGCGGCCGTCGCGGTGTCGCGGCGCTTGGCCCCGAAGTCTGCCAGCGCCTGGGCCAGCGCGGCCGCCGACGGCGCCGGGGCCATCACGTCGACCCGCAGGCCGTGCTCCTCGGCGGTCTTGGCGGTGGCCGGGCCGATGCAGGCGATGACGGTCACGTTGTGCGGCTTGCCCGCGATGCCGACCAGGTTCCGGACGGTCGAGGACGAGGTGAACAGCACCGCGTCGAAACCGCCGCCCTTGATCGCCTCACGGGTCTCGGCCGGCGGCGGCGAGGCGCGCACCGTCCGGTACGCCGTCACGTCGTCGACCTCCCAGCCGAGCTCGACCAGGCCGGCCACCAGGGTCTCGGTGGCGATGTCGGCGCGCGGCAGCAGCACCCGGTCGATCGGGTCGAAGACCGGGTCGTACGGCGGCCAGTCCTCCAGCAGGCCGGCCGCGGACTGCTCGCCGGAGGGCACCAGGTCCGGCTTCACGCCGAAGTCCACCAGGGCCTGCGCGGTGGTCTCGCCGACCGCCGCGACCTTGATCCCGGCGAACGCGCGGGCGTCCAGGCCGTACTCCTCGAACTTCTCCCGGACGGCGCGCACCGCGTTCACCGAGGTGAAGGCGATCCACTCGTAGCGACCGGTGACCAGGCCCTTGATGGCCCGCTCCATCTGCTGCGGGGTGCGCGGCGGCTCGACCGCGATGGTCGGCACCTCCTGCGGCACCGCGCCGTACGAGCGCAGCTGCTCGGACAGGCCGGTGGCCTGCTCCTTGGTGCGCGGCACGAGGACGTTCCAGCCGAACAGCGGCTTGGTCTCGAACCACGAGTGCGAGGCCCGGTGGGCGACCTGCTCGCCCACCACGGCTATCACCGAGGTGGCCGGGTCGACCGGGGCGGAGACCGGCGAGGGCAGCACCCGGGCGGCCTTCAGGTCGGCCGCGATGCCGGACAGGGTGGAGGTGAAGGTCCGCTGGCGGGTGGTGGTGCCGGAGAGCGTGGCGCTCAGCGCCGACTCCGGCTTGCGGCCGCACGCGACCAGGGCGGTGGCGGTGGCGGGCAGCTGGCCCAGGGTGGTGCGGACCACCAGGGTGGTCTCCGGCGCGCCCAGGTCCACCGGGCTGCCGGCCAGCAGCGCGGCGCCGTCCACGAAACGCACGTCGGTGCCGGACCCGGCGCGCAGCGGGACGCCCGCGTACGCCGGGACGCCGACCGACTGGGCGACGCCCGGGATCACCTCGAACGGGATCCCGTCGCCCGCGCAGCTGAGCATCTCCTCGGCGGCGCAGCCGTCCAGGCCGGGGTCGCCGTCGACGGTGCGGACCACGTGCTTGCCGGAGCGGACGGCCTCGGCGACCAGCTTGGCCAGGTCGAAGTCGGTGCCCTCGGCGGCGGGGGCGTGCACCTGCACGCCGGCCGGACAGTGGCTGCGCACGGCGGCGGCGGTCAGCGGGTCGGCGACCAGCACGTCGGCGGTGGACAGCACCTCGACCGCGCGCAGGGTCAGCAGGCCCGGGTCCCCGGGGCCCGCGCCCAGGAAGGTGCACCGTCCGGTGGCGGGCTGTCCCACCGGGAACAGGGCATCGGTGGCGGTGGTGGGGCTCATCGGGCTCGCTCCCCCATCAGGGCGGCCGCGCCCGCGGCGAGCAGCCGGTCAGCCAGCGCGCGGCCGAGGGCCACCGCCTGCTGCTCGGCGGTCTCGTCGAGGACGATCGGACCGTTGGCGGACATCTTCAGCAGGGCGGTTCCGTCGGGGTCGCCGACCACGCCGTCCAGCCGCAGTTCGTTCTCCCGGCCCCAGGTGGCCAGCGCGGCCACCGGCGCCGAGCAGCCGGCCTCCAGGGTGGCCAGCAGGGCGCGCTCGGCGGCCACGGCGACCCGGGTGGGGGCGTGGTCCAGCGCCGCGAGCGCGGCGGTCAGCCCGGTGTCGGCGGTGGTGCACTCGATCGCGAGCGCGCCCTGACCGGGGGCGGGGACCATCACCTCGGTGTCGAGGTGCTGGGATATCTCGGCGCTGCGGCCGAGCCGGTTCAGGCCGGCCGTCGCCAGCACCACCGCGTCCAGCTCGCCGCTGGTCACGAAGCCGATCCGGGTGTCCACGTTGCCGCGGATCGCGACGGTCTCCAGCTGCGCGCCGCGGGCGTTGGCCCAGGCGTTCAGCTGCGCCATCCGGCGGGGCGAGCCGGTGCCGATCCGGGCCGGGCGGCCGGCGCCGGCCAGCTTCTCCACCAGCTCCTCCAGGGCCAGGCCCTCGGTCGCGACCAGGGCGTCCCGGACGTCCTCGCGCTCGGGGACGGCGGCCAGCGCCAGCCCCTGCGGGGCGGCGGTGGGCAGGTCCTTGAGCGAGTGCACGGCGAAGTCGATCCGGCCCTCCAGCAGCGCGTCGCGCAGCGCGGAGACGAACACCCCGGTGCCGCCGATCTGCGCCAGCGACTCCCGGGAGGTGTCGCCGTAGGTGGTGATCTCGACCAGCTCGACGGCGCGCCCGGTGACCCTGGTCACCTCGCGGGCCACCATGCCCGACTGCGCCATGGCGAGGGCGCTGCGCCGGGTGCCGAGCCGCAGGGCCGCGGTGGCCGAGGGCTGCTCCGTGATCGGTTGACCATTCATGAGGTGATCGTCCCGGTGGTACTCGTGGGATGGCTGACGGTTCATCTGGTGCCCCCGGCCGAGGGCTGGGGCGCCCCGCCGACGGGCGTGCCCGACACGGCGTGCACGGCCGCCGGGTCGAGGTCGAACAGTTCGCGCAGCGCCTCCGCGTAGGAGGCGCCGCCCGGCTCGGCGGCCAGCTGCTTCACCCGGACGGTCGGGGCGTGCAGCAGCTTGTCGACGACGCGGCGGACGGTCTGGGTGATCTCGGCGCGCGAGCGCTCGTCCAGGTCGGGCAGCCGGGAGTCCAGCCGGCCGAGCTCGGCGGCGACCACGTCGGAGGCCATCGAGCGCAGCGCGACCACGGTCGGCGCGATCCTGGCGGCCCGCTGGGCGGCGCCGAAGGCGGTCACCTCGTCGGAGACGATCCGGGTGACCTGGTCGACGTCGCCGGCGCCGGGGCTGGCGGCGTGCGCGTGGGAGAGGCTCTCCAGGTCGACCAGCAGGGCGCCGGGCAGCTCGTGCACGGTGTGGTCGACGTCGCGCGGCATGGCCAGGTCGAGCAGGGCGAGCGGCTCGGACGCCCCGTGGCGGAGCCGCTGGGCGTCCCGCCGGGAGGCGACCGCGGCGGCCACGTCCTCGGCCTTGATCACCACACCGGCCGCGCCGGTGCAGGAGATCACCAGGTCCACCTCGGCGAGCGCCTCCGGCACCTTGGCCAGGTCCAGGACCGAGGCCACGTCCGGGCCGAGGATCTCGACCAGCCGCTCGGCGCGGGCCGGGGTCCGGTTGGCGATCAGCAGGTCGGTCACGCCGGAGCGGACCAGGGTGGCGGCGGCCAGCGAGCTCATCGAGCCGGCGCCGACCACCAGCGCGCGCTTGCCGGCGATCTCGCCCGCGCCCGCCGCGACCTGCTCCAGGCCGAAGGTGACCAGCGACTGGCCGGCCTTGTCGATGCCGGTCTCGCTGTGCGCGCGCTTGCCGACCCGCAGGGCCTGCTGGAACAGCTCGTTCAGGCCGCGCCCGGCGGTGTGCTCCTCCTGGGCCTTGGCCAGCGCGTCGCGCAGCTGGCCGAGGATCTGGCCCTCGCCGACGACCATCGAGTCCAGGCCGCAGGCCACCGAGAAGAGGTGGTGGACGGCGCGGTCCTCGTAGTGGACGTACAGGTGGGAGGTCAGCTCCTCCAGGTCCACCCCGCTGTGGTGGGCCAGCAGCAGCGACAGCTCGGCGACGCCGGCGTGGAACTTGTCCACGTCCGCGTACAGCTCGATCCGGTTGCAGGTGTTCAGCAGCGCGGCCTCGCCGACCGTCGCGGTGGCGGCCGCGTCGTGCAGCAGCCGGGTCGGTACGTCACCCGTCAGCGCGGCGCGCTCCAGCACCCCGACCGGGGCGGTGCGATGGCTCAGCCCTACGACGAGAAGGCTCATGCCCGCCCCCCACAGCTCTCGGTGTTCATGCGGGCATCACCGCGGAGAGATCCCCGTCGCCGCCCTTGGCGGACTTTCCCTTGGCCTGCTCGGCCTGGTCCTTGGCCGCCGACTCGACGGTGCCCCGGGGCTTGCCGCTGCCGCCGGCCGCGCGGCGCAGCTTGGCGGCGGCCGCCCGGACCGGACCGGGGGCGCGGTCCAGCACCGACTCGGCACGGTCGTCCGGCTCCTCGCCGGCCTTGCGCTGCTCGTGGAAGGCGAGGATCTGGAGCTCGATGGAGAGGTCCACCTTGCGCACGTCCACGCCGTCCGGGACGGTCAGCACGGTCGGGGCGAAGTTCAGGATGCTGGTGACGCCGGCCTCCACCAGCCGGTCGCACACCTGCTGGGCGGCGCCGGGCGGGGTGGTGATCACGCCGATGGAGACGTGCTGGCTCTCGACGATCGACTCCAGCTCGTCCATGTGCCGCACCGGCAGTCCGGCCGCGGTGGAACCGACCACGTTGGGGTCGGCGTCCAACAGGGCGGCCACCCGGAAGCCGCGGGAGGCGAACCCGCCGTAGTTGGCGAGCGCGTGGCCGAGGTTCCCGATGCCGACGATGACGACCGGCCAGTCCTGGGTCAGGCCGAGCTCGCGGGAGATCTGGTAGACGAGGTACTCGACGTCGTAGCCGACGCCGCGGGTGCCGTAGGAGCCGAGGTAGGAGAAGTCCTTGCGCAGCTTGGCCGAGTTCACGCCGGCCGCGGCGGCCAGCTCCTCGGAGGAGACGGTCGGCACCGAGCGCTCGGAGAGCGCGGTGAGGGCCCGCAGATAGAGGGGCAGGCGGGCGACTGTCGCCTCCGGGATGCCCCGGGCACGCGACGGTCGGCGCGCGGCGCCCTGGTCGGGCGTCTGCGAACTGCTCTGTGGTGATCGGCCGATTGCCACGGTGCTCCTGTGGGTGAAGCTGGGCTTTGGCAGCCAGGCTATGCGTTTGTGAACGTGTGCACAAAGATGGTGTCCGTTTTGTCCCTACACAGTGATGCGCATCACGCCATCGACCGCATAGCACCGGCCCGGGTCAGCACGACCTCCGGGGCTCGCGAACCGGGCAGCCAGGGGCCGTACGGGGCCTCCCTGCGCAGCAGCGGGACGCCGGCGCCGGACGGGTGGGAACGGGCCCGCCCCAACCGGGGCCAGGGCACCTCGGCGGCCTCGCGCAGCGGGCCGGTCCAGTCGCCCGGCGGGCAGGACGGGGCGCCCAGGCAGTGCCGCAGCAGCTCGGCGGTCACCCGGGCGTCGCCCAGCGCGGTGTGCGCCGGGTACCAGCCGAGGTCCGCCGCCTCCGCGCAGGCCGCCAGGCCCTGGCCGCGGGCCTGCGGCAGGTGCGCGCGGGCCAGCCGCATCGTGCACAGCAGCGGCACGGGCGGCAGCGGCACCCCGATCCGGGCGAACTCGCGATCCAGGAAGGCGTGGTCGCAGCTGACGTGGTGCCCCACCAGCACCCGGCCGGCCAGCAGCTCCAGCAGCCGCGGGGCGATCTCCCGGAAGCGCGGGGCGCCCTCCACGTCGCACTGGCGTATCCGGTGCACATGGGTCGGACCGACCGGGCCCAGCGGATCCAGCAGGGTGGCGAACTCGCCCTCGGGACGCAGCCGCTCGTCGAGCAGCACCACGGCCACCTCGACCACCCGGTGCCGCCACGGGCTGCGGCCGGTCGCCTCCACGTCCACCACGGCGAAGCCCCGGGGGACCGTCCGGGGCTCCGGGGCTCCGGACACCCCGAGGGCAGGACCGGGAAGCATGGCGCACTCCTCGTGTGCTCAGCCCCCCACGGGCGCAAACGCGTTCGATCGTAAGCCGACCAACCCGCCCCGCCCCACGCCGGAACGGAGTGTCTTTGGCAACGATTCGGCGAACCTCCCCCGCCGATCGGCGGGGGGTCGGTACACGGACGAACGCCGGGTCAGGCCCCGCTCAGCCGCCGAGGGCAGTGCGCAGACGGCGCTCGTCGACCCGCCAGAAGTCGTGCTGGCGACCGTCGATCAGGGTGACCGGAATCTGCTCCCAGTAGCGGCGGTACAGCTCCTCGTCCTGGGTGATGTCCCGCTCCTCGAAGGACGCCCCCAGCTCGCCCGTCACCCGGAGGATCACCTCGCGGGCCTCGTCGCACAGGTGGCAGCCCGGCTTGCCGACCAGGGTCACGGTCCGGTCCGCGGGCTCGGGGCTCTTACGTCGCAGCAGTGGGCTCACCACCCCATTCTCCGCCATGGCACCCGCCCGCCCGGGGGCGCCCGGCACCCGGTGGAGCTGTTCACCTCGCGGGCACGGCTCCGTCACGGTCGCCGCGCGCCCGGCTGGCTATCCTCGATGACATGGCCGTGCTCAGAAGGCTCACCCAGGCAAGGCGTTCCAGCAGCGAGCGGAGCGCCCTGGCCGGCGAAGCCGCGGCCGAGGCGGCCGAGGCCGCGCTGCGGGCCGAGCCCGGACCGGACGGCACCGCGGGGCGGGACGGCGGGACCGAGCCGGACGGCGGCACCGGAACGGACGGCGGCACCGCGCCGGCCGCGGCGAAGCCCGGCAAGGCCCCCAAGACCCCCAAGGCCTCGACCGAGAACCACACCCCGGACCCGGACGACCCCCGCGCCGCCGCCTTCTTCGACTGCGACAACACCATCCTGCGCGGCGCCGCGATCTTCTACCTCGGCGTCGGCCTCTACCGCCGCGGCTTCCTCACCCGCCGCGACATCGCCCGCTTCGCCTGGCAGCAGGCCTGGTTCCGGCTGCACGGCACCGAGGACCCGGACCACATCTCCGACGCCAAGCAGTCCGCCCTCGGCATCGTGGCCGGCAAGCCCACCGCCGACCTGGAGGCGATCTGCGAGGAGATCTTCGAGGAGGTCGTGGCGGACAAGATCTGGCCCGGCACCCGCGCCCTGGTCCAGATGCACCTGGACGCCGGCCAGCGGGTCTGGCTGGTCACCGCCGCCCCGCTGGAAGTGGCCAGGATCATCGCCCGGCGGCTCGGCATGACCGGCGCGCTGGGCACCGTCGCCGAGGCCCGGGACGGCCTGTACACCGGCCGGCTGGTCGGCGACCTGCTGCACGGCCCGGCAAAGGCCGCCGCCGTCCGCGCGCTGGCCCGGCGCGAACGCCTCGACCTCGACCGCTGCGCCGCCTACAGCGACTCGGCCAACGACATCCCGATGCTCTCGCTGGTCGGCCACCCGTACGTGGTGAACCCGGACGGCGCGCTGCGGCGCCACGCCCGGACCCAGGGCTGGCGGGTGCGGGACTTCCGGACCGGGCGCAAGGCGGCCCGGGTGGGGCTGCCGGCCGCGGCCGCGCTCGGGGTGCTGGCCGGCGCGACGGCGGCCGGGGTGGCGCTGAACCGGCGCAGGCGCCGCTCCTGAACCTCCCGCGCCGGGGGTCGCGCGGGCTCCCGAAGGCCGCCGGGGGCGCGCCCGAGGGCCGCCCGAGGGCCGCCCGAAGACGGTCGGGAGGTCGTCGGCGGATCGTCGGAACGCCGTCGGGACGCCGTCCGGACGGGCTCGCCCCGGCGGGTGAGCGGGCGTCAACAGGGCCTCTGACCTGGCCCCTCTTACGGGCGAACTCCCCTGCACCGCAGGGTGGTCCGAGTCACCTGCACGAACCTGTCGCCCGGTGACCGGTTCTGATCGTTCGCCAGGCCGGGAAAGTCAGGGGTTGCCGAGCCCCAAGGCTGGGAAACCGCCCCTCAGGCCGCCGAATTGGTCACCCTGAGCGCCTGTTCGATCACGTTGAGCCGGATGAACGATGACAGCTCCGGTCAGTGTCAGCCGAATATGCACAACAAATGGATCCCAAACGACCACTTCGACCACACGGTGTAGCTGTCATTGCACAAAGCGTTATTCTCTCCTGGATGCACGTCACCACGCGTCCCGCTCGAACGGACGCTTCGGGGAGTGCTCTCCGCGCAGGCGGAGGTGATCCGTCCACAGTTCTGCCTCTGGGAGTCCCGTGTACCCACCCGTCCGGAACGACGCGCCTGCACCCTCCCGCCCGTCGTCCGCGTCCCTGCGCCCCCGCACCGGCCTGCGCGGTCGGCCGACCGCCGAGCGGCAGATCTCCACCGGCCTGACCCTGTTGCGCACCCTGCTCCGCAGCCAGTTCGCCGTCCTGCCCCAACTCGCGCCGGCTGGAGGATCGTTCGTCCAGCCCCAGCCCCAGCCGCCCGGCCCGGCGCTGCGCACCACCGCCGCCGGCTCGGCCGGCACCGGCTCGCGCGGCCGCACCGGCAGCACCGGCAGCACCGGCGCCGGCCGGGGCCGCGCCCGGACGGCGCCCAACCCCGGCTACGAGACCGAGCACAACCCGATCATGGAGCTGGTCGAGCGGGCCCAGGCCGGCGAGAGCGAGGCCTTCGGGCGGCTCTACGACCACTACGCGGACACCGTCTACCGCTACATCTACTACCGGGTCGGCAGCCGGGCCACCGCCGAGGACCTCACCAGCGAGACCTTCCTGCGCGCCCTGCGCCGGATCGGCACCTTCACCTGGCAGGGCCGGGACTTCGGCGCCTGGCTGGTCACCATCGCCCGCAACCTGGTCGCCGACCACTTCAAGTCCAGCCGCTTCCGGCTGGAGGTCACCACCGGCGAGATGCTGGACTCCAACGAGTGCGAGCGCAGCCCGGAGGAGTCGGTGCTGGAGTCGCTCTCCAACGCCGCCCTGCTGGACGCCGTGCGCCGGCTCAACCCGCAGCAGCAGGAGTGCGTCACCCTGCGCTTCCTGCAGGGGCTCTCGGTGGCCGAGACGGCCCGGATCATGGGCAAGAACGAGGGCGCCATCAAGACCCTCCAGTACCGCGCCGTCCGCACCCTGGCCCGGCTGCTCCCGCCCGACGCGCGATGAACCGTGCCGAGGACGGCCCCGGTGCCATACGGCACGGCCGGCCGTCACCGTTCGCGCCCGGCCGACACGTCAGGGTGAACGGTCGGTCCGATGATCAGCCGTGCGTAACCGACCGCCCGCACCACTCGTTGGCCAACGTGCAAGCCCCCACCAGGCGTACGGTCAAGTCGAATTGCGGCCTATCACCCGATGGAGTGGCTTTGGCCAGCCAGGGCAACCGTCCGGCAGGCCAGGGTGTCGACAACGACGAAGGGAGGTGTGGCCCGTGACGGCAAACGTGCTGGAGCACCGGCGGGCGAAGGCCTTCGCCGAGGCGCTGGAGGCCCACCAGGCAGAGCAACGCGCTGCGGCCAACGCCGAATCGGACAACGCCGCCGCCACCGGCGCCGGCCCGGTCGCGATGGCCGAACTGGTCGGTCTGACCGACGCGCTGGGGGCGCTGCCCGGGCCGGTGCTGGACCGGGAGGTCCGCACGGTCCAACGCGCCCAGCTGATGGCCGCGTTCGAGCAGGCCTTCGCCGGCGGGACGGGCACCCCGGTGCCCCGGCAGCGCCGCCACCGGGCGATCCGGACGGCGCCGCGCGGCCGCTGGAGCCGCCGGTTCGCGATCGGCGGGCTGGTCGCCGGGCTCGCCGTCGGCAGCCTGACCGGCGCCGCCGCGGCCAGCGCCAACGCCCTCCCCGGGGACACGCTGTACGGCCTCAAGCGCGGGCTGGAGGGACTCCGGCTCGACTTCGCCGGTTCCGACTCCGAGCGCGGCGAACTGCTGCTCGACAACGCGGCCACCCGACTCGGCGAGGCCAAGACCCTGGTCGGCCGCACCGGCCCGGCCGGCGGCCTCAGCCCGGCCACCGTCGAACAGGTCCGCCGCGCCCTGGACGACATGCACGCCGACGCCCTCAGGGGCCGCGAGCTGCTGCGCTCGGTCTACCGCAGCAACGGCTCGCTCGACCCGATGCGGGCGCTGGCCGGCTTCGCCCACGACGAGGACGGCCGGTGGAGCGAGCTGCAGGGCCGACTGCCCGTCCAGCTCACCCAGCAGGCCGACCTGGTGAACCGCCTCTTCGACGACATAAGCGAGGACGTCGCGCCCCTGCGCCTGGTCCTGCCCCCCGCTCAGAGCGGTGGCGCGGCCGGCTCCGGAGCGGGCGACGGCTCCTCCCACTCCACCGACGGCTCCCCGGCCGGCTCCCCCGCGGCCGGATCCGGCACCACGGCCGGCGCCGACCGGGCACCGGGCTCCGCCGGCAACCGCCCCGGCGCCCCCGAGCACGCCCCGGCCAACCCCGGCTCCGGCGCCTCCGGCACCGGGGGCAGGGGCGGCGTCCTGCCGGACCCCCTGCCCAGCAGCGCCCCCGACGCCGTCAACGGCCTGGTCGGCGGCCTCACCAGCGGCCTCACCGGCACCAAGCCCTCGCCGAGCGCCGACGCGGCCCCGCAGCAGGCACCGCAGCAGGCCACGCCCGGCGCCCCGAACGCGGCCCAGCCGCAGGGCGTCGAGGTGCCCCCGCTGCTCCCGGACCTGTTGCCCGGGCTGCGCATCCTGGGCGGCTGACGGCAGGGCGGTGGGGGCCCGGCGGAGTGCGATATCCGCCGGGCCCCCGCCGTACCCGGGTCCTTCCCTGGCGCCCCGGCTCCACGGAAGGACCCGGGCCTCCTAGGCCGAACACCGCCGGAAGAACACCGCCGGCAGAACACCGTCAGAAGAACACCGAACGCCGCTGCACCAGCAGCTGGTAAAGGGTGTGCTGGATGGTCTCGCGCACCTCGTCGGCCAGGTCGAAGACCAGCATCGGGTCGTCCGCCGCCTCCGCCGGGTAGCTGTCGGTGGCGATCGGCTCGCCGAAGCGGATCGTCCACTTGGTCGGCAGCGGCAGCACCCCGAGCGGGCCCAGCCACGGGAAGGTCGGGGTGACCGGCACGTACGGCAGGCCCAGCAGCCGGGCCAGGGTCTTCACGTTGCCGATCATCGGGTAGGTCTCCTCGGCCCCGACGATCGAGCAGGGCACGATCGGCACCCGCGCCCGCAGCGCCGAGGCGACGAAGCCGCCGCGGCCGAACCGCTGGAGCTTGTAGCGCTCGGAGAACGGCTTGCCGATCCCCTTGAAGCCCTCCGGCCAGACCCCGACGACCTCGCCGCGCTCCAGCAGGGCCTGGGCGTCCTCGTTGCAGGCCAGCGTGTGGCCGGCCTTGCGGGCCACCTCGTTGACGCCGGGCAGCACGAAGACCAGGTCGGCGGCGAGCATCCGCAGGTGCCGCCGGGCGGGGTGGTGGTCGTGGATGACCACCTGGGTCATCAGGGCGTCCAGCGGGATCGTGCCGGAGTGGTTGGCGACGATCAGCGCGCCGCCCTCGGCCGGGATGTGCTCCACGCCCTGGACGTCGATCCGGAAGTACTTCTCGGCCAGCGGGCGCAGCAGCGAGAGCAGCACCTCCTCGGTGAGCTCCCGGTCGAAGCCGAACTCGTCCACCTCGTAGTCGCCGGTCACCCGGCGGCGCAGGAAGGCCAGCCGCTCGGCGGCACGGCCCTCCCAGCCCTTGCCGAACAACCCGGTGGCGGCCGGGCCGAGCGGCCCGGACAGCACGCCGCCGACGGCCTCGGCGAGCCGGTCGGCCAGTTTCGGCCCCTCGGGCGAGGTCCAGCTGGGGGCGGACTCGATCGGGATGACCTTGGCCTCGCCCGGCACGTTCTCGGCTGCGGCACTCATCGCGGGTTCAGCTCCTCGGTGGGCGGGGGCGGTTCGGTACGGCGTCCGGTCCGGCGGCCGGCCCCGCGGGGGCGGCCCCTTCCGGGCCGAGCAGGGCCGTCAGCCGGTCGGTGACGGCGGCCAGCCGCTCGGGCGGCAGCAGACCCGGCCCCTGCGCGGCGGCGAAGTCGGCGAAGGCCTCCGGGGTGCCGAACGCCGGGCGGTAGCCGAAGGTGTCGCGCAGCCGCGCGGTGTCCACCACCCGGCCGTGGGTGAGCAGCCGGAGCTGCTCGGGCGAGACGTCGACCAGCCGGGTCTGCCGGGCCAGCACGGCCATCCAGCTGACCGCGGGCAGCAGCAGCGGCAGGGTGGGCCGGCCGAGCCGGCGGGCGCACTGGGAGAGCAGCAGGACGCCCTCCCCCGCCACGTTGAAGGTCCCGGTGTTGACGGTGCCCGGCGCGGGCTCGTCGGCGGCCCGGCAGAGCACCGCGACGGCGTCGTCCTCGTGCACGAACTGCAGCCGCGGGTCGTAGCCGAGCACGGTCGGCAGCACGGGCAGCGCGAAGTACTCGCTGAGCGGGGTGTCCGCGTCCGGGCCGACGATGTTGGCGAAGCGCAGCACCGTCACCGCGACGTCCGGGCGGCGCCGGGCGAAGCCGCGCACATAGCCCTCGACCTCCGCCGCGTCCTTGGCGAAGCCGCCGCCGGGCGGGTCCTTGGGCTGCATCCGCTCGCTGAACACCGCCGGGTCGCGGGGCGCGGATCCGTAGACGCCGGTGGTGGACTTCACCACCAGCCGGCGCACCCCGGGGGCCTTCTGGCAGGCGCCGAGCAGCTGCATGGTGCCGATCACGTTGGACTCCTTCACCGCGGAGCGGTTGGTGGAGCCCAGGCCGGTGGCGCTGACGCTGAGGTGCACCACGGTGTCCACCCGGTGCTCGGCGAGCACCCGGGAGAGCGCAGGGCGGCGCAGGTCGAGCTGGTGGAAGCGGTACGGGGCGGCCGGGGCGGCCGGACCGGCCGGCTCCTCGGGCGGCAGTCGGGGCGGCTGCACGTCCACGCCGACCACCAGGTCCACGCCCGGCCGGCGGCGGACCTCGGCGACGAAGCGGGCACCGAGATGGCGCGCCACGCCGGTGACGAGCACGACCACGCCCACGGTGTTGCCCCCGTTCCCCGGCCCGAGCGGCCTGCGTGCACCGTACCGCGCCGCCCCGCCGGGCCGTGAAATGACACCGCCCGCCCAGACCACGAGGGGCTGGGCGGGCGGTGGAAGCGCTGGGCGCGCTAGGCGCGGCCGGGGGCGCTTACTTCTTGTTGCGACGCTGAACGCGGGTCCTCTTCAGAAGCTTGCGGTGCTTCTTCTTGGCCATACGCTTGCGACGCTTCTTGATGACAGAGCCCACGGAACAACCCTCGCTCACTGAGACTCTCGCCCGTGAGAGACGGAGTCCATACGACTGACGTGAGGGCCTAGCCTACCGTCCACGGTGCTAAGGCCGTAATCGTGCTCCCCGATACCGGGAAACTCGGGGGAAATCCCCGGCGAACGGGTGCGGCGCCCACCGGTGTGGACCCCGCACCCGCGCGCCGCCGCTACGCGCTCTCGAGCCGCACGTAGGACTCCTTGAGGTACTCGTGCACCGCCTGCTGGGGCACCCGGAAGGACCGTCCGACCCGGATGGCCGGCAGCTCTCCGCTGTGCACCAGTCGGTACACCGTCATCTTGGACACCCGCATGACCGCGGCGACCTCCGCCACGGTCAGGAAGACGACTTCCTGAAGGGGGCGCTCGACGGAACTCATGACCATCACCCGACCCTTACCCGTGTGCAAGGCACCGGCTTCCCCTCCGGTGACTCCACCGGCACACGTGTATCCCCAGAGTAGTTATGGGTGGTACCAGTGGGAAGAGGGGAAGTGCAGTCCTCGTACGGTGAGAGATAGGACCGTTGCAGTACGTAGCCGATCGGCCGATGGCACCGCCCGGCGTACGCACGGCCTGACCAGGGCGGCGGGTTCAGGCCAGCAGTCCGTGCTGGGGGAACACCGCCCGCCGGGCGGCGAGGATGGCCTGATCGAGCCGGTCGGCCGGATCGTAACCCGAGTCGAAGTCGCGCCAGGCGGGGCGGGCGCCGTCGGTCATCCGCAGCGGGGCCGGGCGGCGGGTGCGGCGGTAGACCTCGGCGCGCCAGGACTCGGGGGTCTCGGTGGCCGGGTCGACGGGCCGGGCGGCGGCGGTGGCGACCAGGTGGGTCCAGGTGCGCGGGACGACGTCCACCACGGCGTAGCCGCCCCCGCCGGTGGCCACCCAGCGACCGCCGGCGTACTGGTGGGCGAGGTCGTGCAGCGCCTCGGCGATCAGCCGCTGGGCGTCCACGGTGACGGCGAGGTGGGCGAGCGGGTCCTCCAGGTGGGTGTCGGCGCCGTGCTGGGTGACCAGGACCTGTGGCCGGAACGCGTCGAGCAGTTCGGGCACCAGGGCGTGGAAGGCGCGCAGCCAGCCGGCGTCGCCGGTGCCCGCGGGCAGCGGCAGGTTGGCGGCGGAGCCGGGGGCGTCCTCGCCGCCGGTCTCGATCGACCAGCCGGTCTGCGGGAAGAGCGTGGCGGGGTGCTCGTGCAGCGAGACGGTGAGCACCCGGGGGTCGTTCCAGAAGGCCGCCTGGACGCCGTCGCCGTGGTGGACGTCCACGTCGACGTAGGCGACCCGCTCGGCGCCGAGTTCGAGCAGCCGGGCGATGGCCAGCGCCGGGTCGTTGTAGACGCAGAAGCCGGAGGCCTTGCCGGGCATCGCGTGGTGCAGCCCGCCGCTGAAGTTGACGGCGTGCGGGGTCTCGCCGCGCCAGACCGCCTCGGCGGCGGCCACGGACTGGCCGGCGATCAGTGCCGAGGCCGAGTGGATCGCCGGGAAGGACCAGTTGTCGTCGGTGCCCAGTCCGTGCAGCGGGTCGGAGCGCTCGGGATGGGCGGCGGCGTTCCGGACCGCCTCGACGTACTCCCGGGTGTGCACCAGCCGGAGGGTGGACTCGCCGGCGGGCGGCGCGGAGCGGACGGTCACCCCGGGTGCGGTGCTCAGTCCGAGGGCCTCGACCAGGCGCATGGTGAGGGCCAGCCGGGTCGGGTCCATCGGGTGGCCGGGGCCGAAGTCGTAGGCGGTGACGGCCTCGTCCCAGAAGAGGTGCAGGCCGCAGGGGGTGTCACGCTCGGCTTCGGGCATGGCCTCCACCGTAGCGGGTGGCGGTGGCCGGACCGCCGTCAGGGCGCGCCCGGGCGGCACTCGCGGGAGCCGCCGGGCGTGGGGTGCGCAATGAAACTACGGAAGTTGTGGGGCAGCTGTGGAGGCGGGTGTTGAGGCGGTGCAGACAAACGCTTTGCGACTCCATATCCTCTCCGCCATGAAGCCATTCAGCGTGCAACGCCTTGGGGTAATTCTCGCTGCAATACTGGGTTTTGGCGTGTTCTTCGCCGCCCAGCCGGCCTCCGCCGCGGTCAGCGGCACCACCTTCGCGGTCGACAAGTCGACGGCGAAGGCGGGAGACCAGCTGACCCTGACGCTGTCGCTCACCAACAGTGAGACCAGTCCCATCTACTTCGCCTACGAGGCCGTCCAGCCGACCTGGCCGGCCAACACGCAGGCCGGAGCGTTCACCGTCCTCAGCTGCACCGGTGACACCTCCGACTGCGCGATCAACGGGAACAGCGCCAACTTCCACTTCAACGCGCCGATCGCGCCCGGGGCGACGAAGAGCGTCACGCTCACCGTCAAGATCACCGACACCCCGGCGTGGGGCACCGCGCCGTACACGCTGAACTGGGCGCCGTACGTCTACTACGAGTTCGGCCAGGTCGGCAACGGCACGGCCAAGGACCAGGGCTGGACCTACGGAGTGCCCGAGCTCCAGACCGTGATCAGCTGACCCCACGTCCCGTCGACCGCCCCCGCCGTCACCCGACGGCGGGGGCCGGGGCGGGTTCCGGGGCGAAGCGGTCGGCCAGCGGCAGGACGGCGAGCACCAGCAGCATCGGGGCGAGCAGCGCCCAGCGGTACGAAGCGGCGTCCGCGATCGCCCCGACCAGCGGCGAACCCAGCAGGAACCCCACGTAGTTGAAGAGGTTGAGCCGGGCCACCGCGGCGTCGGAGTCGGCCGGGAGGAGCCGGCCGCCGGCCGCGAACACCTGCGGGATGATCGCGCAGATGCCGAAGCCCAGCACGGTGAAGGCGGCGATGCCCGCCCAGGCGTCGGGCGCGACCGCGGCCAGCCCGAAGCCGAGCGCGGCCAGCGCGGCACCGGTACGGACCACCGGGACGGCGCCGAAGCGCTGCACCGCGCGGTCGCCCAGTGCCCGGCCGAGCAGCATCGCGACCATGTAGCCCAGGTAGGAGAGCTTGGCGAGGTCCTCCCGGCTGCCCAGCCCGTCGGTGAGGTACTTGACGCTGTAGTTGGAGACCGAGGCGTCCGCGATGTACGCGAAGGCCATCGCCAGGCAGAGCGGCAGCAGCGGACGCCAGGGGACGGACCGGGCGGCGGCCTCCGCGGCCTCCCGGACGGCGTCGCCGAGTTCGGCCGGGCCGGCGAGGAGGCCGCCGGTCAGCAGGGCGAGCGGGGCGATCACCGCGGCGGCCGTGCCGAACAGCACCGGCAGCCCGAGGTCGTAGTGCGAGCCGAGGCCCGCCAGGGCCGCGCCGAGGATGCCGCCGAGGCTGAACGCCGCATGGAAGCCGATCATGATCGAGCGGCCGTAGCGGTGCTGGAGCCCCACCCCGAGCATGTTCACACTCGCGTCCAGCGCGCCCACCAGCAGCCCGAACGCGCCGAGGGCCAGGGCGAGTTGCCACAGCGTGCCGCCCAGTCCGGCGGCCGCCAGGCTGAGGCAGACGGCGGGCTGGACCACCCGCAGCACGGTCCGTGCGCCGGTGCGCTTCACCAACTGCTCGGAGACGATCGAACCGACCCCGGCCAGGACCGGCACCGCGGCCAGGAAGACCGGCAGTAGCCCGTCGCTCAGCCCGTACCGGTGCTGGATCTCCGGGATGCAGGTGACCAGCAGGGCGAAGGTGACGCCCTGGAGCAGGAAGCTGACGGCGAGCGCCGCCCGCCCGACGCGCAGACCGGGCGCCATGGCGGACGGGACGGGCCCTGCGGACGGTGCGGCACTCAAGCGGACCTCCAGGCGGACTCCACACGGACCTCGCAGACCTCGCTACCGCCCGGTAGGACGATGTTGGCGAGAGCGTAGGGGGCGCGCCGCGATTACGGGAGGGGTCGCGCAGCGGTCATTTCCCGCCGGAGGCCAACTCCCGGGAGCGGTCCCGCGCCGCCTCCAGGGCGCCGAGCAGCGCGGCCCGCACCCCGTGGTTCTCCAGCTCGCGGATCGCCGCGATGGTGGTGCCGGCCGGGGAGGTGACCGCCTCGCGCAGCTTCACCGGGTGCTCGCCGGAGTCGCGCAGCATCACCGAGGCACCGATCGCGGACTGCACGATCAGGTCGTGCGCCACCTGCCGGGGCAGCCCGAGCAGGATGCCGGCGTCGGTCATCGCCTCGACCAGGAAGTAGAAGTAGGCCGGACCGGAGCCGGAGAGCGCGGTGGCCGCGTCCTGCTGGGACTCGGGCAGCCGCAGCGCCTTGCCGACCGAGCTGAAGATCTCCTCGGCGCGCACCAGGTGCTCCTCCCCCGCGTGCGAACCGGCCGAGATGACGCTCATCCCCTCGTCCACCAGGACCGGGGTGTTGGGCATCACCCGGACCACCGGGGTGCCGGCCGCCAGTCGCTCCTCGAACCAGGCGGTGGGGACACCGGCCGCGGCCGAGATCACCAGCCGGTCCGCGCCGACGTGCGGGGCCAGCTCCTCCAGCAGGGCGCCCATGTCCTGCGGCTTGACCGCCAGGATCAGGGTGTCGGCGAGCTTGGCGGCCTCGGCGTTGGAGACGGCCACCACGCCGTAGCGGGCCGCGAGTTCGGCCGCCCGCTCCGGGCGGCGGGCGGTCACCAGGACATCGGCCGGATCCTTGCCCGCCCGCAGCAGACCGGAGAGCAGGGCCTCCCCGATCTTGCCGGTGCCCAGGAAGGCGATCTTCTGTCCGTGTGCTGCGCTGCTGCCCATCGTCCGCTCCTTGCCTCGGTACTGCGGCCATCCTCGCACCGCCCACCGGCACACGCGGGGACCGTCCGACCCGTGGTCGCCACGGACCCGAACGACCCTTGCCCCTAGGGAGAGAACTCGGGGGTTTCCCCTATGGCCTCCCGGCTCCGGGGAGCGCACCGTGGAGTCATGGCACACGACGAAATGTCCCGACGTGAGAACCGGCAACTCGCCGTCGCCTCGGCGACCGTGGGCCCGTGGCGGACCGCCGCGGGGGTCGGTGCGGTGGTGGGGGCGACGGCCCTGGGGATCGAGGCGATCTCCGGGAACTGGTCGCTGAGCATGCTGGCCTCACCGGCCGGCTGGGGCCTGTTCTTCTTCTTCCTGGTCGGCACCGTCGGCGGCCGACTGCGGCGCGACACCACCGACCGGCGACTGCGCCGCTGGGCGAACGAGCACCCGTGGCAGTCCGCGCTCCCGGCGGCCGGCGGCCTGCTGGCGCTGAACACGCTGGCCCAGCTGTTCCTCGGCGACGAGGGCCTGTTCGGCGCCTTCTTCCTCTCGCTGCTGCCGGCCGGCCTCCTGCTGGCGATCGCCGGGGTGGTCGGGTCGGTCAAGCAGGCCCGCGGCAAGGGCTGACGGCCACCCGCGACCTGCCCGTTTCCGGACAAACGACACCGATCCCACGGATCACGCACACGCGTTCACCATGAAGTGTGCCCCCGATCAACGGACCGTCACACCCTGTCGGCATACTGGCGCGATGCCGACAGCCGAAGATCCGGAACCGCGCCCCGAGACGGGCCGCGAGGCGGGCGGGAAGGACCCGTTCGCCGACCTCGTCCTGGACGAGGAATTCGTCCGCGGGGCCACCGTCAAGGAGCAGAGCGGGCGCACCCGCATGCTGTCCGCCCGGTGGAAGCACACCCCGCCGGTCGACCCGGGCGGCCGCCGCTCGGTCAACGACGGCCCGTCCGCGCCCAAGGGCCGGTTCGGGCGCAAGCCGAAGCCCGCCGCGCTCGACCCGTGGGGCAACCCCCGCCCGCGCCGGCGCGGCTGGCGCGCACCGGTGCTCGTGGCGCTGACCGTCGCGGTGGTGCTCTCCGTCCTGAACGTCGACGGGCTGCGCACATGGTTCTCGGACCACGTCTGGAAGAACTCCTCCGCCGCCCCGGTACCCACCGTCGCCCCGGAGACCGCCAGGCCGACCTCGGCACCGCCGGCCACCCCCGACGACCAGCCGACCGTGGACCACCCCTGGAAGGGCTCCCCCGCCGAGGGCTGGCCGAACGGCCCGGAGGCCTTCGTGCTGCCCGAGGCCAAGGCCGTCGGCGTCTTCTCGGCCGACGAGGTCGCCGCCCAGCTCCAGTCGGTCAAGGACTACCTGACGGCCTCCAACCTCGACCCCCGGGTGATCGCGGGGGCCCGTCCGGACGCCGCCCTGGCGATGCTCGACCGCCAGGAACGGGCCAACGCCGTCGCCGCCCTCGACCACCCCGCCAAGGAGACCGACCCGACCAGCTGGTTCACCCGCTTCGACCCGCGCGAGGCCGCCCTGGTGGGCACCACCGTCAAGGTCCAGGGCCGGATCAGCTTCGAGGAGGACGGTGACGGCGGCGTGCTGGTGCACACCGACTTCACCTTCGTCTACCCGCTGCAGCCGGGCCCGGACGCGGAGAAGCTGGCATCGTCCCGCCGCCGCACCCCGGACACCGCGCCGGGCGGCACCGCCAAGCCGGTCGGCCTGGTCACCCGGGCCGCCGCCACCGACAACGGCGACACCTGGACGACCCGCACCATCGTGCGCAAGGTCGACGACGTCCGCTTCTACGACCCGAAGCACTACAAGGTCGACGCGAAGAAGCTGGTGTTCGCCAAGACCCAGTGGGACGCGGGCAACAGCGCCTGCGACGTCTACGACGGCTTCCTGCACCCGCAGTTCCAGCAGTTCACCAGCCACGACCCGGCACCGAGCGGCCCGACCACCGACCCGTACGACCGGAGCAAGGACATCACCCCGGCCGACCAGTGCGGCAGCGTCAGCCGGACCTAGGGTCCGGTGGCAGGAGGCGTCAGCGCTTGCGCTTGGCCCGGCCCGGCGCCTTGGCGTCGGGCCGGCGGCTGCGGCCCGCCTGGCGCTTCTCGTACTGGGCGACGGCCCGCTCGTAGGCGGCCCGCCGGACCGCCTCGCCGGGGGCCTCGACCAGGCTGCGGGCGAAGTAGGCGAGCAGCGAGCCGGCCCCGCCGATCAGCCAGACCGCGCCGAGCGACTTCTCCTCGGCCATCCAGCCGGTCAGCTGGTCCTTGCCCTCCGTGAGCACCTTCCAGGTGCGCCGCACGGCCATCATCGAGCAGACCGCGATGGCGGCGGTCAGCAGCCCGTTGAGGAACGTGCCGTTGTCGGAGAGGGCGATGCCCTCGATGCCGAAGCGCAGCAGCAGCACCACGGCGGCCGCCGCGACCAGGGCGCCGATCGACACGGCGACCCGGCGCGGCCAGTAGCCGTTGTCCCGGTTCAGCCAGCTGGTGCCGAACCAGCGGATCGGCTCCGGCTCGGGGGCGCCGACGGGAGTGGGGGCGGGGGTGGGGGGCTGCTCGCTCACGCCGTCGATTATCACCCGACCGCCGCACACGGCGGAGGAGCCGTCCCGGCCGGTGGGACGGCTCCTCCTCGTTCCGTGCGGGCCCGGCCGCGTTCCGTGCGGGCCCGGTGCCGCTCTGTACGGCCCCGGTGCCGTTCCGTGCGGGCCCGGCCGGATCAGCCGAGCTTGGACACGTCGCGGACGGCGCCCCTGTCGGCGGAGGTGGCCATCGCGGCGTAGGCGCGCAGGGCCTGGCTGACCTGCCGGTCGCGGTTCTTCGGCCGGTAGCCGCCCGCGGCCTCCAGAGCCCGGCGGCGCTCCGCCAGGACCTCGTCCGGGACCTCCAGGGAGATCCGGCGGCCGGGGATGTCGATGGCGATGGTGTCGCCGTCCTCGACCAGCGCGATGGTGCCGCCGGAGGCCGCCTCCGGGGAGGCGTGGCCGATGGACAGGCCCGAGGTGCCGCCGGAGAAGCGGCCGTCGGTGACCAGCGCGCAGGCCTTGCCCAGACCCCGGCCCTTGAGGAAGGAGGTCGGGTAGAGCATCTCCTGCATGCCCGGGCCGCCCTTGGGACCCTCGTAGCGGATGACGACGACGTCGCCCTCCTTGACCCGCTTGGCGAGGATCGCCTCGACCGCGTCCTCCTGGGACTCGACCACGACGGCCGGACCGCTGAAGGTCCAGATCGACTCGTCCACGCCGGCGGTCTTCACGATGCAGCCGTCCTCGGCGAGGTTGCCGTACAGCACGGCCAGGCCGCCCTCGACCGAGTAGGCGTGCTCGACGCTGCGGATGCAGCCCTTGGCGGAGTCGGTGTCCAGCGACTCCCAGCGCTCGGACTGCGAGAAGGCCTCGGCGGAGCGGACGCAGCCGGGGGCGGCGTGCCACAGCTCGACGGCCTCCGCGGAGGGCGAACCGCCGCGCACGTCCCAGGTCTTGAGCCACTCGGCGAGCGAGTCGGCGTGCACGGTGTGGACGTCCTCGTTGAGCAGCCCGCCCCGGTACAGCTCGCCGAGGATGGCCGGGATGCCGCCGGCCCGGTGCACGTCCTCCATGTAGTACGAGCCGTTCGGCGCGACCTTGGACAGGCAGGGCACCTTGCGGGAGATCGCGTCGATGGCCCGCTGGTCGAAGTCCAGCTCGGCCTCCTGGGCGGCGGCGAGCAGGTGCAGGATGGTGTTGGTCGAGCCGCCCATGGCGATGTCCAGGGCCATGGCGTTCTCGAAGGCGGCGCGGGTGGCGATCGCCCGGGGCAGCACCGAGGCGTCGTCCTGGCCGTAGTGGCGGTTGGTGATCTCGACGACGGTCCGGCCGGCGTCCTCGTAGAGGGCGCGGCGGGCGGTGTGGGTGGCGAGCACCGAACCGTTGCCCGGCAGCGAGAGGCCGATCGCCTCGGTCAGGCAGTTCATCGAGTTGGCGGTGAACATGCCGGAGCACGAACCGCAGGTGGGACAGGCGTTCTCCTCGATGATCGCGATGTCCTCGTCGGAGACGTTCTCGTTGACCGCCTGGGAGATCGCGTCGACCAGGTCGAGCTTGCGCACCGTGCCGTCGACCAGGGTGGCCTTGCCGGCCTCCATCGGGCCGCCGGAGACGAAGACGGTCGGGATGTTCAGGCGCAGCGCGGCCATCAGCATGCCCGGGGTGATCTTGTCGCAGTTCGAGATGCAGATCAGGGCGTCGGCGCAGTGCGCGTTCACCATGTACTCGACCGAGTCGGCGATCAGGTCCCGCGAGGGCAGCGAGTAGAGCATGCCGCCGTGGCCCATCGCGATGCCGTCGTCCACGGCGATCGTGTTGAACTCGCGCGGGATGCCGCCCGCCCGCTTGATCGCCTCGGAGACGATCCGGCCGACCGGCTGGAGGTGGGTGTGCCCGGGCACGAACTCGGTGAAGGAGTTGGCGACCGCGATGATCGGCTTGCCGAAGTCCTCGCGGGCTACACCGGCCGCCCGGAGAAGCGCCCGGGCGCCTGCCATGTTGCGACCGTGGGTGACCGTACGGGACCTCAGCTCGGGCACTGTGCTCCACTCCTTCGGGGCTCTCGCGGGCACCCCGCTGCTGGGAGGGTCCGGGGGCCGCTGTGGGTACCGAGCCTACGCCCGCCGTCCGGCCGGCGGACGCTCCGTCCGCGATGCGGGCAGGCGGCGGGCCTCCCCGGTCAGTCCCGCTTGACGGCCACGGTGAGGTCCAGGACGTACGGCTCGACCACCTGCCCGTCCGGGAACTCGGCCAGCAGCGCCGCGCGCTCGGCGGCGAGCAGCGGTTCGCGCCGCTCCGGGTCCAGCGAGGCGAAGTAGGAGCGCGAGGTGAGGTTGTCGACCACCTGCTCGACCGGCACCTGCCGCTGCCAGCGCAGCTCGGCACGGGAGACCTCCAGCCCGGCGGCGGCGAAGGGCACCGTCAGCTCGGCGATCCGGCGGTAGCCGTGGTAGCGGCCCGACAGCGCCGCCCACAGCCGCTCGTCCCGGGCGCGCACCCACGGGACGCTCTCGTCGAAGACGTTCCACCAGGCCGCGACGGCGCCGCCCGGCCGAAGCACCCGCAGCACCTCGGGGACGGACTTCTCGGGGTGCGTCCAGTGGAAGGCCTGGGCGTAGGTGACCAGGTCGGCGGAACCGTCGTGGAACGGCAGGTCGTCGCCGACGCCGCGGACCAGCGGCAGGTCCGGCGAGACGGACTGGAACTGCGCGGCCATCCCGGCGGAGGGCTCGACCGCGACGACGTCCGCGCCGCGGGCGGCCAGCAGACGGGTGGCGATGCCGGTGCCGGCGCCGACGTCCAGGACCCGGGCGCCCTTGAGCCCGCGGCCCCAGAACCGCTCCAGCTCGTCGAACAGCCCCTCCGGGTAGCCGGGGCGGCCGCGGTCGTACGCGGCGGCCACCGCGCCGAAGCTCCCGGCCAGCTCGCGGAAGTTGCGGACCTCACTGAAGCCGCCGGCCCCGCCGGCGTTCTGATCGTTCGTCACTTCTCCCCCTCGGTAGGGCGGTTCGCGCCCGATCCGGCCGGACGGCTCAGCGTACGCGCGAGGGGGTGGCCAGGTGCAAGCGGGTAAAAGCGAGGGCCTCGGCCAGATCGGCCTCGCGTTCGGCGGGGGAGGCCGAGCGCCGGGTGTTGACCTCCAGCACCACGTGGCCGTCGAAACCGGTGCGGGCGAGATGCTCCAGCAGCTCGGCGCAGGGCTGCTTGCCGCGGCCGGGGATCAGGTGCTCGTCCTTGCCGGAACCGCTGCCGTCGGCCAGGTGGACGTGGGCGAGCCGGTCGCCCATCCGCTCGACCATCGCGAAGGTGTCGATCCGGGAGGTGGCGGCGTGCGAGAGGTCGATCGTGAAGTGCCGGTAGTCCTCGTCGGTGACGTCCCAGCCCGGCGCGTACGCGAGCATCTCGCGGTCGCGGTAGCGCCACGGGTACATGTTCTCGACGGCGAAGCGGACGTCCGTCTCGCCCGCCATCCGGTTGATGCCCTCGACGAACTCCTTGGCGTACTGGCGCTGCCAGCGGAACGGCGGGTGGACGACCACCGCGCTCGCGCCCAGCTTCTCGGCCGCCGCCCGGGCCCGGACCAGCTTGGTCCACGGGTCGGTGGTCCACACCCGCTGGGTGATCAACAGGCACGGCGCGTGCACGGCCAGGATGGGCAGCCGGTGGGCGTCGGAGAGCCGTCGCAGGGCGTCGATGTCCTGGCTGACCGGGTCGTTCCACACCATCACCTCGACCCCGTCGTAGCCGAGCTTGGCGGCCAGCTCGAAGGCCACGGCGGTGCTTGCCGGGTACACCGAGGCGGTGGACAGCACCACCTTGGTGTCGGGGATGTGCAGGGCCGGGTGCCGGGGCAGCACCAGCCGGTCGGTGGTGCGCAGCAGCGGCGGGCGGGCGGCGTCGCGCTTGGCGGCCTTGACCGAGCGGACGGACTGGACGGCGGCCTTGGCGGCGCCGGCGGCCCGGGCGGTGCGGGTCTCCTTCGGGACGGGCTTCGCGGCGGCTCTGTTCGGGGTGTTCTTCCCGGTGGCGGGCTGCTGTGCGGTCTGCTGCTGTGCGGTGCGCTTCCGTGCGATGGCCGTCTTCGCCGTGTCCGCCGTGTCCGCCGTGTTCGCCGGACCCGCCGCGGTCGGCTTCGCGGTCTTCGCCGCTGCCGTCTTCGCGGTGCGCTGGGCGGCCTGGGCGGCGGTGGCGCCCGTGACCGCCTTGCCGAGCCGGCGGCGCGGACCGTCCGACCGCGACTGCCCGCTCCCGGGAGTGCGGCCCTCCTGCGTTCCGTCCTCGCCCGCTGGTTGCACCACGGGAGACAGCGTAAGCGGAGCACGCTGCGAACGGGGCGGGATGACCGGCGCAGTGACCATCGGCACGTTGACCCGGCCGCCGTCGATCGACGGCCGGCGTTCCGCCGCGCCCGGCGCCCGGGCGCGGCCGGGCTACGGGGTGAGCGCCGGGCGGCGGCGGTCGGCCGGGCTGTCCATGGCGTCCAGGCGGCGCAGGATGATGCCCTCGCGCAGCGCCCACGGACAGACGTCCAGCTCCTGCAGGCCGAACAGGTCCATCGCGGCGTCGGCGACCAGCGCCCCGGCCAGCAGCTGCTTGGCCCGGCCCTCGGAGACGCCGGGGATCTGGGCGCGCTCGGCGACGGTCATCGCGGACAGCCGGGGCAGCCAGGAGGCCAGCCCGCTGCGGGTGAGCCGGCGGTCGGCGTACGGGCCCGCGTCGGCGGGGGCGGCGCCCGTCATCCGGGCCAGCTGCTTGAAGGTCTTGGAGGTGGCGACCGCGTGCCGCGGCGGGCCGAGACGGTTGATCTCGCCGACCACGGCGGCCAGCTCGGCCCGGATGTGTCGCCTCAGCTCGCGCAGCACCTCCGGGTCGGCGACGTCGCCCGGCAGCCAGCGGGCGGTCAGCCGGCCGGCGCCCAGCGGCAGCGAGCAGGCGACGTCCGGCTGCTCGTCCAGGCCGCAGGCGATCTCCAGCGATCCGCCGCCGATGTCCAGGTTGAGCAGCCGGCCCGAGGACCAGCCGAACCAGCGGCGGACGGCCAGGAAGGTGAGCCGGGCCTCGTCCTGCCCGGAGAGCACGCGCAGCTCGACGCCGGTCTCGGCGGCCACCCGGCGCAGCACCTCCTCACCGTTCGCCGCCTCGCGCACGGCCGAGGTGGCGAACGGGAGGATGTCGACGACGCCCTTGTCCTCGGCGACCCGCAGCGAGGAGGCGACATGGCCGACCAGCCGCTCGACGCCGGCCGCGCTGATCGCGCCGTCCGCGTCCAGCAGCTCGGCCAGGCGCAGCTCGGCCTTGTGCGAGTAGGCCGGCAGCGGGGCAGCGCCCGGATGGGCGTCCACCACGAGGAAGTGGACCGTGTTGGAACCTACGTCGAGCACACCGAGTCGCATAACTCTCCACGCTACGCGATGCGGACCCTGGTGAGAGGGGGTGTGACGGTATTCGCGCTGGTCCGGGACCGGGCGGCGGGGCCGACGGCGATCCGGCGGCGATCCGGCGGTCCGGGTCGTCCGCGCCCGGACCGTCCGGGCGCTCAGTGGCCGCGCGGGCGGACGGGGTGCCGGCGGGGTGGGTGGGCGACGGTACCGGTGACGGCCGACCTGTTGTGACGGCCGACCGTCACAACAGGCCGTCCCACAGCTGCTCCACGATGACGGCCCACCAGTTCTCCGGGTCGGCGAACACCGTGCCGTCCACCTCCGCCAGCGCGCGCTGCAGGGCGTCCACCGCCCCGCCCGCGGCCACCGGGTCGAGCCCGCGCAGAGCGGGCCACCAGCCGGCGAACACCTCCAGGCAGCGGACGAAGGCGCGCAGGCTCTCATTGCAGTGACGGACGGTCGCGTAGTCCGGGTCCACCGCCCGGACGGCGCCGTCCACCAGGCCGAGGGCCAGCAGCGCCCAGCCGTCCGTCCCCAGCACCAACTGCCCGGCGAGCGCCAGGCGCTCCCGCTCGGCCGCCCGGGTGCCGCGCCCGGACTCGGCCAGCCGCGCGGCGAGCTGGGGCAGGACGGTGCCCTGGCGGGTGCCGTCGGCGATCGCCTCCGTGCCCGGGTGGTGCAGCGCGAAGAAGCCAGGCACGGCCACCGGGACGCCCACCGCCAGCAGCAACGCTGCCGCGTCCCCGGGCAGTTCGGCGCGGGCGACGTCCACCGGCTCGAAGCGCTGGACGCCTGCCGGGCCGAACCGCTCCGCGAGCCGGGCGGCGAGCGCGGTGTCGGACTCGTCGGCCGCCTCGCCCGCCGGATGTGCCCCGCCCGGTGCGCGGGGGAAGGGCACCCGGTTGCGGGCCGGACCGTCCGGCGACGCGGGCAGCGCCCGTACGGCGGCGGCCCGGTGGTCGAAGCGCGGGCCGTACGGCAGCTCGAAGTCGATCCGGGCATGGGGCAGTTCGGCGGTCAGCGCGTACGACCAGTAGCCGCCGGGCAGGGCGCTCATCCGCAGGTCGGTCCGGACGGCGAGCACGTCCTCGGCCGCCACACCCTGCTCGCGCAGCCACCACCAGCCGCGCAGCGCCGGGTGCGGCAGGCCCGCCGCGGAGCGCAGGGCCAACGACCGCTCCTCACCCGTGCCGTCCCGGTAGGTCAGCTCGGCCCGGGCACCCCGGCCGGTCGCCGGCGGGAGGGTCGGATCGTAGCCGCCGGCGCCCACGAAGTCCCGGTACAGCCCGACCACTTCGTCCACCGGCACCGAGGGCCACACCGTGAACCGTCCGCTCTCCCGGTCCACCACGGCACAGGCCGCCCCCACCTCCTCGGGCGCCCGCCGCTCGCCCGTCCGCGGGTCGACCACCACCCGGGCGGGCTCCGCCCACACCACCCAGCCGAGCTCGAACTCGTGGGTGCACACCCGCCGCACCGCCCCGGCACCCTGCGGCAGATCCCCATTGACCCACCGGTGCCCCGCCTCCACCGCCTGCGCCCGCGAAATCACCCGGCCACCCCCGTCCCGTCCACTCCCCGCCGCCCATCCCGGCCCGACCCGCGACCCTACGCCCGCGCCCCACGCCCGCACCAAGCACCAAGCACCAAGCACCAAGCACCTGAAGCGCCCCCCCTCATGCACGAGAAGTCGGCCGGGCCGACTTCCCACGCACCCCCTCCCCTCCAGGGCCACCACGGCGAACTGCACGGGCCCCAGCCACTCCCCACACCCCAAGCACGCGAACGCGAAAAGTCGACCCAACCGACTTCCCGCGCATCACCCCGGTGAATATGTCGGTCGGTCTACATATTTCTCCCAGCCCCGAACCCAGCCACCCCGAATGCACACAGAAAGTCGGCGGGGCCGACTTCCCACGCGGCTCCCACTTTCCGCAAGGGCACCATGGCCAACTGCGCGAGAAGTCGGCGGGGTCGACTTCTCGCGCGGGCCCCTCCCGTTACCGCGCATTCCACCGCTGAGGGGCAGCGTGGCGGGCCGCGCAGGAAGTCGGCTTGGTCGACTTCCTGCGCGCCGCTCCCAGTTCCGCGCTTCCTCCCCTTCCGAGGGGCACCCTGGCTCCTCTCCGCAGGAAGTCGGACGGGCCGACTTCCTGCGCTGGGGGGTCAGGGGGTGGGGGTGAGGGGGCGGCCTTCGGGGTTGAGGGCGATGGCCCAGAGGCCGTGGGTGGCGGGGTGGAGGGGGGTGAGGGCCCGGCGGGCGAGCTGGTGGTCGAGGTAGGTGACGGTGTCCTGGTGGTTGACGGCGTTCCAGGCGTGCGGGCGGCCGTAGGCGTCGAGGGTGAGGAGTAGCGCCTGGGAGCCGTGGCCGGCGCGGCGGAGGTCGTCGGCGAGGCGGTCGAAGGCCCGGCCGCCGTCGCCCAGGTCCCGGAAGGGGGAGCCGAGTTCGCGTTCGGCGCGGTCCCGGCCGCCGCGTTCGCCGGCGTCGCCGTCGGTGGGGATGCGCGGGGCCGCGCAGGTCGGGCGGCCGGTGTGGCACTCGACCGCCGAGAGGGCGATCTCCAGGCTGTTGTTGGCCCGGCCCGGTTCGCGGTAGCCGCCGTCGTTGACGGCCTCCGCCCAGCCGCCGGCCGCCGGGTCGGGGTGACGGACGGGCAGGCCGTCCTCGTCCCGGGGCGCGCGGCGTTCGAGTTCGGCTTGGTGCTGCGGGTCGACCGGCGCGAGCCCGCCCGGCAGGCCGTACGGACGGCTGTCGGCGATGCTGCGCAGCCGGACCGCCGGGTCGTCCGGCCGGGCTCCGCGCCGTGCGCGCAGGGCGAGTTGGAGGGCCATCGCGTGGGCGGTCGCGACCGGGACCGCGCCCCAGGCGAGGGTCGGGTCGGCGAGTCCCGCCGCGTTCTCCCGCCTCCGGGCCTCCACCGGGTGGGTTTCGGGCCGGCCGCTCACCGGGGTGGTCCCGACGATCGGTGGTGCGGCCGGGGGTGGCGGCGCGGCGTGGACGGGCGGCGGTCCGACGACCGGGTGCGGTGCCGCACCGGCCGGGGTCCGGGCCACTGGAGCGCCGGGCTGCGGTCCGCCGACGGCCGGCCCACCGCCCGCCCCGACACCGCTGCCGAACGGCGCCGCCACGTTCACGGGCCCGCCGGCGGCGCCCGCCAGCGGCCCGGGCCCGACGGTGCCGACGGGCCCGGCCGGTCCGGCCGGCTGGTACCCGCCGTACACCGGAGTCCCGAACTGCCCGGGCACTGCGACCGGCCGGACCGGCGGCGGAGCGTCCGGCGCCGGTCCGTACGCCGGGCCGTACGCGGGACCGGACGCGGGTCCACCGGCGGACGGCGCGGTGACGGGCGCGGCCGGCGCACTCACCGAGTCCGTCCGCACGGTCACCGGCCCACCTCCACCCGCACCACCCGCACCGCCACCGCCACCGCCACCGCCGCGCGCGGAGGCCGCGGGCGCCTGGAGCGGGTAGTCCCCGTCCGCCCGGACCGCCGGCCCGCCGCCCTGCCGGACCGGCGCGACCGCGGACGGCGCCGGTGGCGACCAGTCACCGCCCCCGCTCCCCGTCGCCCGGTGCTGCCCCGGCGGGCCCCCGGCGGCGGCGTACCCGCCCCCGGCCCCGCCCGCCGACGCCCCGGCCGACGCCCCGGCCGACGCCCCGGCCGTCACGTTCGCCGCGACCGCCGCGTCCGGCCCACCGACGACCGCCCCCGGATCCGCCACCGCGACCGAGGCCACCGTCACCACGCCCGGCGTCCTCGGGTCCGCCGGCCCGCCGGGCGTCCCACCCACACCCGGCCCGTCCGGTCTCCCCGGTCCTTCCGGCCCGCCCGTCCCCGGCGTCAGCCCGGCGAGCGGCACCCCGCGGACCGCCTTGCCGTTCTCGTCGGTGAGCACCGGCTGCCCGTGCTCGTCGAGCCGGACGGCGAGGTCCGCCACCCCGACCACCGGCTTGCCGTCCGCCCCGGGGACGACCAGCAGCCCGGTGGCGTCGGCCACCGGTGTGCCGTCGGCGCGGAGGATGACCGGCTGCCCGTCCTGGCCGAGGACGGGCGTGCCGTGCTCGTCCACCTTGACCGTCAGCCCGGGCACGCCGACCAGCGGCTTGCCGTCCTTCCCGGCGAGCAGGACCAGCCCGGAGCCGTCCGCGCCGAGCACGCCCGGTTCGCCGAGGGCGACGGGCAGCCCGGCGGCGAGCGGGTCGAACGCGCCGCCGCGGTACGAGGCGGCGGTGATCCCCGTCCCCTGCGCGGTGCCGAGCTTCAGCAGGGCGACGGCGGCCGGTTCCTTGAGCACGCCGGACAGGGCGTCCTTCATGGCGCGGCCGAGTTCGGCGAGCAGTCCGCCGATCTTCAGCCCGGCGGCCTCGACGGCGACGGCCGCCACGCCTGCCGCGACCTGCTCGGTGGCGGTGTTCCTCAGCTTGGACGCGAAGCCGCCGACGGCCTTCTCCAGTCCGCCGACCACCCCGCTCCGCGCCGGGTCGCTGTCGGCCGCCGCGGCGACCTCGGCGGCCGTCTGCTTGGCCTTGGCCGCCTGCTCCTCGGCGTGCTGGAGGTCGGCGGCGAGCTGCTGCAGGGTCGCGACGATCTCGGCCTTGCAGGTGTCCACGGCGCGCGCGGCGGTGTCGAAGGCCCCGGCGACCAGCCCGACCGCGCTGTGCGCGTCGTCCAGGTGGCCCTTGTTGCCGGCGCTGAAGCTCTGCCAGTACGTGCCGAAGGCCTCGACCGCGTGGCCGGAGTTGTCGGCGGTGACCCGCCGGACGGACTCGCCGCAGCGGCGGGTGAGCCGGTCGGCCTCCTTGCCGAACTCGCGCCAGACCCCGGCGGCCCTGCGCAGGCCCTCCTCGTCGGCCTGCGGCCACTGCTGGCCGGTCCGGGCCAGCACCGGGACCAGTTCCTCGGGCAGTTTCCGGGACACGCGCTTCCCCCTTCGAGCCGGGTCCGTCAGACCGACATGTCCTTGGGGACGGCGGGAGCCGCCCCCGGGGTTGCCCCCGGCGCCGCGGAGTACACCGCGGGCGCCACCGGCGAGGCCCCCGGCGCCCCTGGAACCGCCGCCGGCCCCGACACCGCCGAGCCTGCCGGCCCTGGCGCCGCCGAACCTGCCGCCCCCGGCACCGCCGTCGCCCCGAACCCGCTCGCCGCCGAGCTGTCCGCGTCGGCCGTCCGCGCGGCCATGGTGTGCAGCCCGGCCCCGACCCCGGTCACCCTCCCGGCCAACCCGCGCAGCCCGCCGACGAGTTCACCGCGCGCCTGCCCGTACACGGCGGCGAAGCCGCTGCCCGGCCGGTCCGTCCCCCAGGGCGCGCCGAGCGCGGCGAGGCCCTGCTCCAGGGCTGTGACGGCTTTCGCCAGCTCGCCGCCGAGCTTCTCGAACTCCCGCCCCTCGCCGTGCAGTTCCCATGGCTTGAGGACGAACTCCCCGCCCGTGCGGCCGGACGCCCCGGTGCTGCCGCCTGCCATCCCCGTACCTCCCCGTCACGGGCCGGTAGCGGCCCCGTAGCGGCCCGTGGCGGACCGGCCGCCATCGTAGGCCCGCCTCCGGACCCGCCCGCAGGGCCCGCCGGACCTCTTCACCCCGCCTTCACGCCGGTCGGTCCCGCCGCTTCGGCCCCGTTTCGGCCCCGCTTCGGGCCCCGTCACCGGTCCCGCCACCGCGCTCCCGCCGCCGAAAGCTCTACCCTTGCCGGGTGGCACCAGCAGAAACGTCCAAGAAGAAGTCCAAGGCGAAGCCCGAGGCCGCCCCCGCCCCCGTCGATCTCGCGATGCCGACCCTGCGGCGCGAGATCCCGCGCGACGAGGTCCCGCTCGACTTCCCCCGCGCCTGGGTCGAGTTCGCCGACCCCGCCGACGAGGAGCAGGTCTTCCGCTGCGACCTCACCTGGCTGACCTCCCGCTGGTCCTGCGTCTTCGGCCAGGGCTGCCACGGCATCCGCGAGGGCCGCGGCGAGTCGGACGGCTGCTGCACGCTCGGCGCGCACTACTCGGACGAGGACGACGAGAAGCGCGTCCTGGGGCACGCGGCCCGGCTGACCCCCGAGCTGTGGGAGAACTTCGCCGAGGGCACCGACGCCGAGGGCCGGATCACGTCCGACGGCGGCATCACCATGCTGGACGAGGACGGCGACCGCCAGACCCGCCGGGTCGGCGGCGCCTGCATCTTCGTGAACAGCCCGGACTTCGCGGGCGGGGCCGGCTGCGCGCTGCACGCGCTCGCGCTCAAGGAGGGCCGCGAGCCGCTGGAGACCAAGCCGGACGTCTGCTGGCAGCTGCCGGTCCGCCGCACCTACGACTGGATCGACCGCCCCGACGACACCCGCTACCTCCAGGTCACGATCGGCGAGTACGACCGCCGCGGCTGGGGCCCGGGCGGCCACGACCTGCACTGGTGGTGCACCGGTGCCCCGGCGGCGCACCAGGGCGCGGAGGCGGTGTACGTCAGCTACCGCCCCGAGCTCACCGAGCTGATGGGACGGAAGGGGTACGAGGTGCTGGCCCGGCTGTGCGAGGAGCGGATCGCCACCAAGGGCGACCGCAGGGTGGCCCCGCACCCGGCTGACCCGGTCAGGAAGTCCAAGAAGGACCGACCGGCGAAGGACTGACCGGCCCCACCGGTCGGCACCGGCCCACCCGGTCGGCACCGACCCGCCCGCCGGCACCGCCCTCGCCCACCGGCACCGCCCTACTTGTCGATGTCGCCGACCACGAAGAACATCGACCCCAGGATCGCCACCATGTCCGCGACCAGCGTCCCCGGCAGCAGCTCGGTCAGCACCTGGACGTTGTTGAAGGACGCCGAGCGCAGCTTGAGCCGCCACGGCGTCTTGTCGCCGCGCGAGACCAGGTAGTAGCCGTTGATCCCGAGCGGGTTCTCGGTCCACGCGTAGGTGCTGCCCTCGGGCGCCTTGAGCACCTTGGGCAGCCGCTGGTTGACCGGGCCGGGCGACAGCGTGGCGAGCTTGTCGAGGCAGGCGTCGGCGAGGTCCAGCGAGTTGAGGGTCTGCTCCAGCAGGCACTCGAAGCGGGCCAGGCAGTCGCCCTCCTCGCGGGTGACCACGGTGAGCACCTGGCGCAGTTCCTCGGAGCCGTACGCGAGGTACGGCTCGTCGCGGCGCAGGTCGAGGTCGAGGCCGCTGGCCCGGGCGATCGGGCCGCTGACGCCGTACGCCTCGGCCTGTGCCCGGGTGAGGATGCCGACGCCGGCGGTGCGGGCGCGGAAGATCTCGTTGCCGAGGACGAGGTCCTCGAAGACCGGCAGCTGCGAGCGCACGGTGGCGACGGCGGTGCGGACCCGGCCGAGCCAGCCGGCCGGCAGGTCCTCCTTGAGGCCGCCGACCCGGTTGAACATGTAGTGCATCCGGCCGCCGGAGGCCTCCTCCAGCACGTGCTGGAGGTCCTCGCGGCCGTTGAAGGCGTGGAAGACCGGGGTGATCCCGCCGAGCTCCAGCGGGTACGAGCCGAGGAACATCAGGTGGTTGAGCACCCGGTTGAGCTCGGCGAGCAGGGTGCGGATCCACACCGCCCGCTCGGGGACCTCCATGCCGAGCATCCGCTCGACGGCCATGACGACGCCGAGCTCGTTGGAGAAGGCGGAGAGCCAGTCGTGCCGGTTGGCCAGCATGATGATCTGCCGGTAGTCCCGGGCCTCGAACAGCTTCTCGGCGCCCCGGTGCATGTAGCCGATCACCGGCTCGGCGCTCACGATGCGCTCGCCGTCGAGCAGCATCCGAAGCCGCAGCACGCCGTGGGTGGCCGGGTGCTGCGGGCCGATGTTGAGCACCATGTCGGTGGTGCCCGCCGCGCCGGTGAAGTTCTCGGCTCCCGCCCCGATGCCGACCGTGGTCTCCCTCATGCCCCCAGAGTCTGCCATCCCGGCAGGGGCGCCAGGCTCGCAGGTTCCGACATTCGGACGGCCTGTACCAGCCACCCGAACCCGCCCAGCCCGCCCGGGTCGGTCAGTTCGGCCCCCTCCCCCGCCCCGCTCAGCGCCCGCAGGTAGCCGGCCGGGTCGCTGGTGGCCAGCGCGAGCGCCGGGCGCCCGCCGCTCACGCCGAGCGCGCGCAGGGCCTCGCGCTGAGTTGTCCACAGGCTGTGGAGGGCGGGCGCGGCGACGGCGTCCAGCGCGACGTGCGCGGTGACGTCGCAGGAGCCGTCCGGCACCGGGGCCACCTCCCGGCCGTCCCGGAAGCCGGCGTACGTGCCGAACGGCGGCCGCCGCCCGGCGGTGTGCCCGTAGTCGACGGCGACGGCCAGGCCGCGCTCCAGCCCGGCCACGGCCCGCGCCCAGGCGGCGTCCCGGGGGCCGCCGAACTCCACCACCTCGCCGGGCTCCGCGACCGGCCACCAGCGGGCGGCCCAGGCCGCGTCGGCCTCCGACACCGGCTCGCCGAGCCGCTGCTCCCCGGTCGCGGTGTCCACCTCGACGTAGCGCAGCACCCCGTCCCCGTCGACCTCGCCGGCGTCCAGCGGGACGTTGTCCAGCCACTCGTTGGCGAACAGCAGCCCGGTCACCCCGCGCGGCGGCTCGTCCGTCCACAGGGCTGTGGACGGCAGTCCGGCCGGGCGGTCGGCGATCTCCACGCCGTACGGGCGCAGCCGCGCCAGCACCTGCGCGGGCAGCTCGGCCAGGACGCCGGTGAGCAGTTCGCCCCGCCCGGCCCCCAGATCGACCAGGGCCAGCTCCTCCGGACGACCGAGGGCCGCGTCAACCTCCAGCAGCAGCCGGGCCACCGCACGGGCGAACCTCGGCGAGGCGTGCACGGAGGTGCGGAAGTGCCCTGCGGGGCCCTCCGGCCTGCGGTAGAAGCCCCGCCCGGGGTCGTACAGGGCCTGTTCCATGGCGGGCGCCCACCGCATCCAAGTCATGGGGTGGGACGCTACCCGGCGCCGGACCGCCCCTCCCCATCGGATCAGGTGCTTCTCCGACCTACGGAGTAGGACGGATCGCCCTACCGGCGGACCTGGACACACCGGGCGACTGCCTACGCTGGACACGTGCATCGACTCAACGCCTGGCTCCGCCGTCACCCCATGGTGGTCGACGCCGCCTGGGCGTCGATGGTGCTGTTCTTCGGCCTGCTGCCGAACGACGCCTCCCTCGACGAGGGCTGGCGCTTCGACGCCTCGATCCTGGTCGCGGTGCTGCTGCCGCTGCTGATGGTCTTCCGGCGGCGCTACCCCGACCTCACGGTGGCCGCCGCCGCGGGCATCGGTGTCGGCCAGGTGGTCGCGAACGTGTCGCCGGGCGGCTCCTCGATCGCCTACCTGGTCTTCGCCTACACCGGCGCCGCCTTCGGCCAGAAGTGGACCTCCCGGCTGGCCCTGGTGGCCGGCCTGGCCGCCGGGCCGCTGGTGTTCTGGCAGATGAAGCCGGTGAAGACGGTCTTCGACCGGGCGGGCGACGCGCACACCCGCCCGTACACCTTCGGCGAGGCGGCGCTGATCACGCTGCTGATGAGCACGCCGTTCATCCTCTGCTGGGCCTGGGGCCGGCTGACCAGGGTGCGCCGCGCCTACCTGACCGAGCTGGAGGACCGCGCCGCCCGGCTGGAGCGCGAGCGGGACGCCCAGTCCAAGGTGGCGGTCGCCGCCGAGCGGGCCCGGATCGCCCGCGAGCTGCACGACGTGGTCGCGCACAACGTCTCGGTGATGATCGTCCAGGCCGACGGCGCCGCGTACGTCCTGGACAACTCCCCGCAGCAGGCGAAGGAGGCGCTCGGCACGATCGCCTCCACCGGCCGCCAGGCGCTGGTCGAGATGCGCCGCCTGCTGGGCGTGCTGCGCACCTCCGACACCAAGGCCGAGGAGTACGTGCCGCAGCCGGGCGTCGAGGAGCTGCCGGAGCTGCTGGAGCAGGTCCGCACGGCCGGACTCGACGTGGACTACGCCACCTCCGGGCAGCCGCGCGAGCTGCCGCGCGGCGTCGAGCTGACCGTCTACCGGATCGTCCAGGAGGCGCTCACCAACGTCCGCAAGCACGGCGGCCCCGACGTCCACGCCCGGGTCGCGGTCGACTTCGGCGAGCGCGAGCTGGCCGTCCTGGTGGAGGACGACGGGCGTGGCAGCACCGACGAGCAGTTGGCCGCCGGCGGCGTGGACGGTCTCGGCCACGGCCTGATCGGCATGCGCGAGCGCGTCGGCATGGTCAGCGGCAGCCTCGACGTGGGCCCCCGCCCCGGCGGCGGCTTCCGGATCCGCGCCGTCCTGCCGCTCAGAACGGCCCACTAGCCCCTCCGTCCAGCCCCCGCCCCCAGCCCCGTCCAGTCCCCAGCCCCCCGTCCGCCGTCCGTCCCCCCAAGGAGTCCCACCTTGACCATCCGCGTGATGCTCGTCGACGACCAGGAACTGCTGCGCACCGGCTTCCGGATGATCCTCCAGTCGCAGGGCGACATCGAGATCGCCGCCGAGGCGGGCGACGGCGCGCAGGCCCTGGAGCAGCTGCGGCGCACCGAGGTGGACGTGATCCTGATGGACGTCCGCATGCCGCGGCTGGACGGCGTGCAGGCGACCCGCCGGATCTGCCTGGCCGAGGACGGCAGCCCGCTGCCGAACGCCCCGCACGTGCTCATCCTCACCACCTTCGACCTGGACGAGTACGCCTTCGCCGCGCTCAAGGCCGGCGCCAGCGGCTTCCTGCTCAAGGACGTCCCGCCGACCGAGCTGGTGGCCGCGATCCGCGCGGTGCACGGCGGGGACGCGGTGGTCGCCCCGACCACCACCCGCCGGATGATCGACCGCTTCGCCGAGGTGCTGCCCACTCCGCAGAGCGCGCCCGGCTCGGACGTCCTCGGCCCGCTGACCGAGCGCGAGCGGGAGGTGTTCCTGCTGGTCGCCCAGGGGCTGTCGAACGGCGAGATCGCGGCCCGGCTGGTGCTCTCCGAGGCGACCGTGAAGACCCATGTCGGCCGGATCCTGGCCAAGCTGGGCCTGCGCGACCGGGTCCAGGCCGTGGTGCTGGCGTACGAGGCCGGGCTGATCCGGGCCGGGGCCACCGACTGAGCCGCCGAGGCGTATCCGCTCCGGCGTTCGGGCGCGCCCGTAGACTGGGGCGGTACGTCCGGTACCCGTCGAGTGGACTGGAACGGTCATTCAGGACAAGGCAGGACAAGGGTGGACGTGAATCCGTCCGGCTTCGCCGACTCCGGCGAGTTCGCCCCGCTCGCCGACGGTCTCGGCGACCAGGTCTTCGGTGCTCCCGGCGATCCCGGCAACCGCCCGGCCCGGCTGGCCGTCGGCGTGGTCGGCACCGGCCGGGTCGGGCCCGCGCTGGGCGCGGCGCTGCAGCTCGCCGGGCACACCGTGGTCGCCGCCTCCGGGGTGTCCGCCACCTCCCGCCGCCGCGCCGAGGCGCTGCTGCCGGGCGTGCGGATCGTCACCCCGCCGCAGGTGCTGGCCGCCGCCGACCTGGTGCTGCTGACCGTGCCGGACGACGCGCTGGCCGATCTGGTGACCGGGCTGGCGGCCACCGGCGCGGTCCGCCCCGGACAGCTGCTCGTGCACACCTCCGGCGCGCACGGCGTCGCCGTCCTGGAACCCGCCACCCGGGCCGGGGCGCTGCCGCTGGCCCTGCACCCGGCGATGACCTTCAGCGGCACCTCGGTGGACCTGGCCCGGCTGGCCGGCTGCCCGTTCGGCGTGACCGCCCCCGAGGAGCTGCGGCCGGTCGCCGAGGCGCTGGTGGTGGAGATGGGCGGCGAGCCCGAGTGGGTGCCCGAGGAGGTCCGCCCGCTCTACCACACCGCCCTCGCCCACGGCGCGAACCACCTGGTCACCCTGGTCGCGCAGGCGATGGACCTGCTGCGCACGGCCGGTGTCGCCGAGCCCGGCCGGATGCTCGGCCCGCTGCTCGGCGCCGCCCTGGACAACAGCCTGCGCTCCGGCGACGCGGCCCTCACCGGCCCGGTCGCCCGGGGCGACTCGGGCACCGTGCGGCGCCACCTGGCGCAGCTCAGTACGGTGTCCCCGGACATCCCGGCGGCCTACCGTGCGATGGCCCGCGCCACCGCGCAGCGGGCGCTCGCCAACGGGACGATCGACGAAACGTCGGCGGCGGCGCTGCTGGACGTACTGAACGAGGAGAAGCGCTAGATGGCACGCGGTAAGCAGTCGAACAAGCCCCAGCGGACGCCCAAGGTCCACCGGGCCGTCGTGACCCGCACCGTGGACGAATTCGAGGCCGCGTTCTGGCCGGACGAGCAGCCGGTGGACAACGCCGTCGTGATGACCATGGGCGCGCTGCACGAGGGCCACGCCGCGCTGATCCGGGCCGCCCGCAAGCAGGTCGGCCGGGACGGCCGGGTCGCGGTGACGGTCTTCGTCAACCCGCTGCAGTTCGGCGCCGGCGAGGACCTGGAGCGCTACCCGCGCAGCCTCGACGAGGACGTGCGGCTGGCCGAGGAGAACGGCGCCGACGTGGTCTTCGCGCCGTCCGTCGAGGAGGTCTACCCGAACGGCGAGCCGCAGGTGCGCATGGCGGCCGGCCCGATGGGCGAGCGCTACGAGGGCGCCACCCGGCCCGGCCACTTCGACGGCGTGCTGACCGTGGTCGCCAAGCTGCTGCACATCACCGACCCGGACTTCGCCTTCTTCGGCGAGAAGGACGCCCAGCAGCTGGCGATCATCCGGCGGATGGTCGCCGACCTGGACTTCGACGTGGAGATCGTCGGCGTGCCGACCGTCCGCGAGGAGGACGGCCTGGCGCGGTCCTCGCGCAACCGCTACCTCTCGGAGCAGGAGCGCGCGCAGGCGCTCGCCCTGTCCAAGGCCCTGTTCGCCGGCCGGGACGCCGCCGCGCAGGGCCCGAAGGCCGTCCGCGAGGCCGCCTCGGCCGCCCTGGACGGCGCCGAGGGCGTCACCCTGGACTACCTCGCCCTGATCGACCCGCACGACTTCTCGGAGGCGGCGGACGACTTCCAGGGCGAGGCGGTGCTGGCCGTCGCCGCGAAGGTGGGCGCCACCCGCCTGATCGACAACGTTCACGTCATCTGCCGCTAGGCGGATGACCATCGAGCACGGAATCGTCCGCTGAACCGCTGAACCACCGGCACCACCCCCCTTCCGGCATGCACTCACAGGAGGCGTGACCCGCAATGCTCCGCACCATGCTCAAGTCCAAGATCCACCGGGCCACCGTGACCCAGGCCGACCTGCACTACGTGGGATCCGTCACGGTGGACGAGGACCTGCTCGACGCCGCCGACCTGCTCCCCGGCGAGCTGGTCCACATAGTCGACATCAACAACGGCGCCCGGCTGGAGACGTACACCATCGCCGGCCCGCGCGGCTCCGGCGTGATCGGCATCAACGGCGCCGCCGCCCGTCTGGTCCACCCGGGCGACCTGGTCATCCTCATCGCCTACGGGCAGATGGGCACCGCCGAGGCCAAGGGCTACGAGCCGAAGGTCGTCTTCGTGGACGAGCGGAACCGGATCACCGGCCTGGGCGGGGACCCGGCCGAAGCCCAGGAGGGCACCGGACTGCTGCGCGGCGACGCGGCGTACGGTGGCGGCAACGGCGCGGCCGACGCCGCCTCGCGCTGAAGGAGCCACCCACCGATGTCCACGCACCGCCTCACCGCCCCGGCCCCCGGCTGGACCGCCACCACCGACGTGGTCGTGGTCGGTTCCGGGGTCGCCGGCCTCACCGTCGCCCTCAACGTCCGCAAGGCCGGCCTGCGGGCCATGGTGGTCACCAAGGCCGTGCTGGACGAGGGGTCCACCCGCTGGGCCCAGGGCGGCGTCGCAGCCGCCCTGGGCGAGGGGGACACCCCCGAACAGCACCTGGACGACACCCTGGTGGCCGGCGCCGGCGTCTGTGACGAGGAGGCCGTCCGCACCCTGGTCACCGAGGGCCCGGACGCCGTCCGCCGGCTGATCGCCGCCGGCGCCCTGTTCGACCGGGGCGAGGACGGCGAGATCCTGCTGACCCGCGAGGGCGGCCACCACCGCCGCCGGATCGTCCACGCGGGCGGGGACGCGACCGGCGCCGAGATATCGCGCGCCCTGGTCGCCGCCGTCCGCACCGACCCGGACATCGAGCTGATCGAGCACGCGCTCGTCCTCGACCTGCTGACCGACGCGGCGGGCCACGCCGCCGGACTGACCCTGCACGTGATGGGCGAGGGCCAGCGCGACGGTGTCGGCGCCGTCCGGGCCCGCGCGGTGGTGCTCGCCACCGGCGGCATGGGCCAGGTCTTCTCCGCCACCACCAACCCGGCGGTCTCCACCGGCGACGGCGTGGCACTGGCCCTGCGGGCCGGCGCCGCCGTCACCGACCTGGAGTTCGTCCAGTTCCACCCCACCGTGCTCTGGCTCGGTCCGGAGGCCGAGGGCCAGCAGCCGCTGGTCTCCGAGGCGGTCCGCGGCGAGGGCGCCCACCTGGTGGACGCGGACGGCGTCCGCTTCATGGTCGGACAGCACGAGCTGGCCGAGCTGGCCCCGCGCGACATCGTCGCCAAGGCGATCACCCGGCGCATGCAGGAGCAGGGCGCCCAGCACATGTTCCTGGACGGGCGGCACTTCGGCGCCGAGATGTGGGAGCAGCGCTTCCCGACCATCCTCGCCTTCTGCCGCGCCAACGGCATCGACCCGGTCACCGAGCCGATCCCGATCGCCCCGGCCGCGCACTTCGCCTCCGGCGGCGTCCGCACCGACCGGCACGGCCGCACCACCGTCCCCGGCCTGTACGCGTGCGGCGAGGTCGCCTGCACCGGCGTGCACGGCGCCAACCGGCTGGCGTCCAACTCGCTGCTGGAGGGCCTGGTCTTCGCCGAGCGGATCGCCGCCGATCTGGCCGGCCGCAACCGGTCCGGCGAGCTGCCCGAGCGTACGGTGGACGTCGCCGCCGCGCGCGCCGCGCAGCCCGTCCCGCTGCCCCCGTCCGAGGCGCGCGCCGAGATCCAGCGGCTGATGTCGCGCGGCGCGGGCATCCTGCGCTCCGCCGCCTCGATGGCCGACACCGCCGCCGGGCTCGCACTCCTCGCCGAACAGGCCTACGCCCACGTCGCCGAGGAGAAGCCGGCCGACCCCCGGGTGGAGACCTGGGAGGCCGCCAACCTGCTGCTGGTCGCCACCGCCCTGGTCGCGGCCGCAGCACAGCGCGAGGAGACCCGCGGCTGCCACTGGCGCGAGGACTTCCCCGAGCGCGACGACGCCCACTGGCGGCGCCACCTGATCACCACCCTCGCCGCCACCGGCGGTCCCGTCAGCACCCCTGAGGAGCAGTAGAACCATGACCCACTCCCACGAGGAACTCCCCCTGGCCGACCAGGGCGGCTGCGGCGACGGCTGCGCCTGTGGCGACGGCGAGGGCTACGAGACCGGTCTGGACCCGCAGCTGGCCGAGCTGCTGGAGCAGGCCGGGCTGGACCCGGTCGAGGTCGAGGACATCGCCACCCTGGCGCTGGCCGAGGACCTGGCCGGCGGCGAGGACGTCACCTCGGTGGCGACCGTGCCCGCCGACGCCGTCGCCACCGCCGACTTCACCGCCCGTCAGGCCGGCGTGGTGGCCGGCCTGCGGGTCGCCGAGGCGGTCGTCTCGCTGGTCTGCGAGGAGGAGTTCGAGGTCGAGCGGCACGTCGAGGACGGCGACCGGGTCGAGGCCGGCCAGGTGCTGCTCTCGGTCCGCTCCCGCACCCGCGACCTGCTGACCGCCGAGCGCAGCGCGCTCAACCTGCTCTGCCACCTGTCCGGCATCGCCACCGCGACCAGCGCCTGGGCGGACGCCCTGGAGGGCACCGGCGCGGTGGTCCGGGACACCCGCAAGACCACCCCGGGCCTGCGCGCGCTGGAGAAGTTCGCGGTGCGCTGCGGCGGCGGCGCCAACCACCGGATGGCGCTCTCGGACGCCGCGCTGGTGAAGGACAACCACGTGGTCGCGGCCGGCGGCGTGGCGGAGGCCTTCCGGGCCGTCCGGGCCGCGTACCCGGAGCTGCCGGTCGAGGTCGAGGTGGACACCCTGGAGCAGATCACGCCGGTGCTGGAGGCCGGGGCCGACCTGATCCTGCTGGACAACTTCACCGTCGGGCAGCTGAAGGAGGCCGTCGCGCTGGTGGCCGGCCGGGCGAAGCTGGAAGCCTCCGGCGGACTGACCCTGGCCAGCGCGCGCGAGGTCGCCCAGACTGGTGTCGACTACCTGGCCGTGGGCGCGCTCACCCACTCCTCGCCGATCCTGGACATCGGCCTGGACCTGCGCGCCTGACCGTCCGGACCCGCGCAGCCCCGTCCCGACTCGCAGAAAGCGGCCCATGCTCCTCACCATCGACGTCGGCAACACCCAGACCACGCTCGGCCTGTTCGACGGCGAGGACGTGGTGGAACACTGGCGGATCTCCACCGATCCGCGCCGCACGGCCGATGAACTGGCGGTGCTGCTGCAGGGGTTGATGGGCAACCACACCGCGGTCAAGGAGGCCGCGGTGGAGGGCCTGGCGATCTGCTCGTCCGTCCCCGCCGTGCTCCACGAGCTCCGCGAGGTGACCCGCCGCTACTACGGCGACGTCCCCGCGGTGATCGTGGAGCCCGGCGTGAAGACCGGGGTGCACGTCCTGATGGACAACCCCAAGGAGGTCGGCGCCGACCGGATCGTCAACGCACTGGCCGCCAACCACCTGTACGGCGGCCCGTGCATCGTGGTCGACTTCGGCACCGCGACCACCTTCGACGCCGTCAACGCGCGCGGCGACTACGTCGGCGGCGCGATCGCCCCCGGCATCGAGATCTCGGTCGAGGCGCTCGGCGTCCGCGGCGCCCAGCTGCGCAAGATCGAGCTGGCCCGCCCGCGCAACGTGATCGGCAAGAACACCGTCGAGGGCATGCAGTCCGGCATCCTCTACGGCTTCGCCGGGCAGGTCGACGGCCTGGTCGAGCGGATGGCCCGGGAGCTCTCCAAGGACCCGGACGACGTCCAGGTGATCGCCACCGGCGGTCTCGCCTCCCTGGTCCTCGGCGAGGCCGCCACCATCGACGTGCACGAGCCCTGGCTGACCCTGATCGGCCTGCGCCTGGTGTACGAGCGCAACCGCCCCGCGAGCTGAGCGGCGCTCAGCGGCCGGGGGTCGGGAGGCCCGGCAGGGCCGACGCGGCCCCCGCCACCGCGTCGGAGGGCAGCAGGGTGGTCAGGCCGGTCGGCGCGGGCGTCGGGATGGTGAGCCGAGTCGCTCCCGGCTGCGGGGTCGGGAGCGGCTTGCCCGCCCGCGGGTCCTTCGGGATGGCCGCCACGACCTTCTTCCAGCGCGGGTCCTTCACCACCGCGGCGAGCCCGTCCGGGGTCAGCGGCGGGTCGGTACGGGTGATCGGCGTGCCCTGGTCCAGCGGCTTGCGGTTCCACTCCTGGAGCATCAGCTCGTACCCGGTCCCGGACAGCTTGGCGGACCAGGTCTTGGAGCCGGCCGGCTCGCCGCTGCGTGTCCCGGCCTGGTAGATGCGCAGGTGCTCACCGCCCGGGAGGTCGGCCTCGGTGCAGGTGTCGTCCGGGGTCGTCGTGGGCGGGCAGGTGGTGTCGCCGACCCGGCGCATGATCCAGAACAGGTACTGGACCGGGCCGTTCCCGTCGTCCAGCACCAGCCGCAGCTGCGGGGTGTCGCTCTCGGTCCCCCGCGCCTCGCCCACCTGCACCGTCCCCGGCGGGAGCAGTTCGGTGAGCATCTGCTGGAACTCCGGACCGGAGACCGGCGGGCCCACCTCCGCACCGGAGGAGGCCGAGCCGGCGGACGCCGGGCCGCTCGGCACCGGGCTGGGCCCGGGCAGCAGGCTGCCGATCCCGGCCGCGCCCACCCCGACCAGGGCCAGCGCGGCGACGCCCGCCACGGTGCCGATCCGCCGCCTGCGGCGCAGCCGGCGCCCGTACGACCAGCCGGTGTCGACCAGCCGGGTGGCCTCGGCGTCGTAGGACCCGCCCGCCCGGCCGAGGGCCTCGGTGAAGGACTGCTCGAACCGCTCGTCGGGCCCGTCGTGCTCAGCGGACATGCTGAACCAACCTCTCTACCAATCGAGTTGACGTGAGTAGTGCGGAGACGTCGCCGTGCCGTGCCGGCCGGCTCAGCGCTCGGCCAGCTCGTCGAGGCTGCCGCCGAGCAACGTGCGGATCCGGCCGAGCGCGCGGAAGGACTGGGTCCTGACCGCCCCCGGGGTGAGCTGGAGGATCGCCGCGGTCTCCTCGACGCTGCGGTCCTCCCAGTAGCGCAGGACCAGCACCGCGCGGTCGCGCGGCGCGAGCCGGCCGAGCGCGTCCACCAGGGCCAGCCGCAGTTCCGGGTCGCCCTGCGGGGCCTCGCCGTCCGGCACCGCGTCGACCGGCCGCTCGCCGCTGGAGCGGCGGCCGCGGTGCGAGAGGAAGACCCGCACCAGCACGGTGTGCGCGTACCCGGCCGGATTGTCGATCCGGCGCTTGGCTCCGAACGGGAAGGTGCGGTGCCACTGGACGTAGATCCGCCCGAACGCCTCCTGCACCAGGTCCTCGGCGAGGTGGGTGTCCCCGCCGGCGAGCAGGCAGGCCGACCTGTAGAGCGGTCTGGCGCGGGCGGCCGCGAAGGCCTGGAAGTCCTCGTCCCGCCGCCCGCTCCGGGACGCCTTCCCCTGACCGTCCGGTTGCATCCTGCCCGGCCCCCTCGCTCGTTCTCCCCTGACATCTGGATGACCAGCTGGCCCCCGGATGGCGTTACAGGTGGCGGCGAAAGGTTTTTTCACCAGGCCGAACATGGGTGGTTCGGCGCGACGTTACCGACAAATCGGATATTCCTCACGTAGTGTCAGCCCATGCCTACGCCACACGGATCGCGCGGCGGTATGGCCTTCAGCGCCGACGAAGTCCGCGTGTTGCGCCGAGCCCTCGCCCAAGCCCTGCACCCCGCCGTCCCCGTCCACCTCCGGCCCGACCGGCCGGCCCTCCCCGGGCCGGGCGCCGAACTCTGGGCGGAGGACGTCCAGGACGCCCTGCGCCTGACCGAGGCGATCGACGAGGCCGTCCAGGAGGGCGGCCGACTGCGCGCCTTCCTGCTCGCCGACCTCGGACGCTACCGCTCCGCCCTGCCCGGCAGCGCCCCCGGCTACCTGGAGCGGCTGGAGGACGCGGTGTCCGACGGGTACCTGCCCGGACCCGAGGACCTCACCGCGCTGCGCGGGCTGAGCCGCCAGCCCTGCGGCCAGGGCGAGCGGGCCCGCCGCTCCCGGCTGGCCGGGCGCTGCCACGCGCTGGCCGAGGCCGCCGTCCGCGAACGGCTCGCCCTCCACACCGGGCAGCCCCGCCACCTGGTGGCCGTACCGAGCCCCGCCGCACCGCCGCACAGTCACCCCACCCCCGTAGGAGGACGGACCACCATGAGCAGCACCGAGTCCCGCCCGGAGCAGCCCGCCGCCGCGAAGACCCCGCCCCGTCCGCACCGGATGCCCACCCCCGCCGAGTTGTTCGGCCGCCGCCCCAAGCCCCCGGCCCGGCCCGCCCCGCCCGCCGACCTGTCCCCCGAGGAGACCGAGGACGTCGAACTCGCCACCGGCACCGGCTGAACCGGCCCATCCGCCGAACGGAGGGGAGACCGCCACCGCGGTCTCCCCTCCGTTCGTGCGCCGGCCCTCCGTCGGCACGCCGGCCCATCGCCCGCAGGCCGGTCCATGTGTCGACAATGCCGCGATCCCGCCGGCCGCCGTCGATCACGTCTTCATAACCTTCACCCCGATGACCAGGCCGTTCGATCCCGTCCTGGGCGAATTGGCCACTGATCAACCGGGTTGACGACCGTTCAACAATCCCTAGGGTGCGGAGCCTCACCACTCCAACCGCGGGGGATTCACATGCTTTCGACTCGCACGCGCCGGATCCTCGGCGCGGGCACGGCCACGATCGTGGCCGCCCTGGCCGCCGGCACCGCGACCGTCCCGGCGCACGCCGCAGGCACCCAGCTCCGGATCTTCCCGACCGGCACGATCCAGATCTCGACCCAGCCGGCCCCTCAGCCCCAGTTCGGCGAGAACATCCACCTGCGGATCGGCCGGACCGGCACCGACGTCGTGACCGGCGCCAAACTCGCGTTCGACACCACCGGCATCGACGGGCTCGCCACGCTCAACGTCCCGGGCTGCGCCACCGCGGGCAAGGTGATCACCTGCGACATCTGGCGCCTCGACCTGGAGAACATCAACATCACCAGCCACCCGTGGCTGAGCGCCGTCGCGGGCGTCCGCCCCGGCTCCACCGGCACCGTCCACGCCACCCTCAGCGCCCCCGGCGCCGAGACCGCCGAGGCCGACATCCCGGTGGAGATCGGCGGTGCCGGCTTCCGCACCAAGGAGCCCTCGGAGCAGCGTGACGTCAAGGTCGGCAGCACGCTCCCGTCGACTCTCGCCTTCGCCAACCACGGCGAGGTCGCGGCCCGGCGGGCGGTCGTCGAGGTCTACCTGACCCCGGGCCTCGACGTGGCCACCTGGCCCTCCAACTGCGAGTACGCGAAGGACAAGGGCGACTGGGCGGGCCACGGCTTCGGTTCCCCGATGCCCACCGTGCACGGCATCTGCACCATCGACGGCGAGATCGCCCCCGGCCAGGCCGTCAAGCTGAACGGCCTCGACCTCACCGTGGGCGCGGACGCCCGCTACGCCTTCGCCGACTACGCCGTCTTCCCCGCCGAGGGAGCGAGCGGCAGCAGCGCCGCGGACCTGCGCCGGCGGATGTCGTTCCAGCGCGGCACCGGCGCTCCCGCCGTGCTGGTGCCGACCTCCGGCGAGGGGATCCCGGACGGCCTCGACATGAACGCCTACTCCACCGAGCAGGAGGTCCTCGCCGACAACGGCGCCGACTTCGCGGTGAACGGCTCCTGGGCACCGGACGCCTCCGGCACCACCGGCACCTTCACCCTCGGCGCCGTCAGCGGCGGCCCGGCCTCGATCATGGACCGCAGCGGCGGCGAGAGCGCGCCCGAACTCCAGGTGCAGTTCCCGGAGGGGGTCACCGTCACCGGCCTGCCGTCGACCTGCCGACCGAACGACTACGTCCTCGGCCAGAAGTCCGACAAGCCGCTCAACAAGTTCAACTGCGAGGGGCTGGGCGGGTTCTTCATCCCGGCCGGCGCCACCAACTCCCACAAGCTGACCCTCTCGGTCCCCGCGGGCACCGACGAGCTCACCGCGACGGTCTCGCTGCAGAACATGGCGAGCGACTACGAGCCGGGCCACCCCAGCGCCGTCATGAGCTGGGACCGCAACCCCGCCAACGACCTGCTGAAGGTCTCCCTGCGGGCCGCCCCGGCCACCACCCCCGGCACCGGCGGCACCCCCGCCCCGACCCCGACCGGGACGCCCACCACCGCGCCCGTCACCGACCCCTCCCCCGCGCCGACCACCGCGGTCGTCCCGGCCGGCCTCAGCGACAAGGACTCCGCGAGCCCCGTCCGGGAGACCGGCACGGGCACCGGCGGCACCGGCACCGGTGGCTCCGGGAGCGTCCGGACCTCCGGCGGCCCGCTGGCCGCCACCGGCAGCTCCGCCGCCCTGCCGCTGGCCGCGACGAGCGCCGCCGCCGTGGTGCTCGGCGCCGCCGGTCTGGTCACCGCCCGCCGGCTCCGGGCCCGCCGAAACGGCTGACCCGACCGGTCCGTTCCCCGGGGGAGGCCGCCGTCACGGCCTCCCCCGCGGGAATCCCGGCGCGGAGCACCGTGTGTGGCTGGCTACCCTTGTGGGGTGAGCGATCAGAGCCTTGTTCCCGCGACCGACGACCTTCCCGAGCAGATGCGCGTCCGGCGCGAGAAGCTGGACCGGCTCCGGGCGGCCGGCGTCGACCCGTACCCGGTCGGATTCCCCCGCACCACCACCATCGCGGACCTGCGTGCCAAGCACCCGGACCTGGAGCCGGACACCGCGACCGGCGAACGGGCCGGTGTCACCGGCCGCGTGATCCTCTCCCGCACCGGCGGCAAGCTCTGCTTCGCCACCCTGCGGGACGGCACCGGCGACCTCCAGGTGATGTTCTCGCTGGACAAGCTGGGCGCCGAGCGGCTGGCGGCCTGGAAGACCGACATCGACCTCGGCGACCAGGTCGGCGTCGAGGGCGAGGTGATCACCTCCAAGCGCGGCGAGCTGTCCGTGATGGTGGACCGCTGGGAGCTCACCGCCAAGTGCCTGCGCCCGCTGCCGGACAAGCACAAGGGCCTGACCGACCCGGAGGCCCGGGTCCGCCAGCGCTACGTGGACCTGATCGTCAACCCCGAGGCCCGCGAGATCCTGCACCTGCGCAGCAAGGTCGTCCGCTCGATCCGCCGCACCTACGAGGACCGCGGCTACATCGAGGTCGAGACCCCGATGCTGCAGCCGGTGCACGGCGGCGCCAACGCCCGTCCGTTCAAGACGCACATCAACGCGTACGACATCGACCTCTACATGCGCATCGCCCCCGAGCTGTACCTCAAGCGGCTGGTGGTCGGCGGCGCCGAGAAGGTCTTCGAGATCAACCGCAACTTCCGCAACGAGGGCGCGGACTCCACCCACAACCCGGAGTTCACCTCGCTGGAGTCGTACGAGGCGTACGGCGACTACGACACCCAGGCCGAGCTGATCCGCGAGACGATCGTCAACGCGGCCCGGGACGCACTGGGCACCACGGTCATCAAGGGCGTGGACGCGCACGGCGTCGAGCACGAGATCGACCTGGCCGAGCCGTGGGAGGAGGTCGCGGTCTACCCGGGCATCTCCGCCCACCTGGGCGTGGAGGTCACCCCGGAGACCGGCGTCGAGGAGCTGCGCAAGCTGGCCGCCGAGCATGGCATCCCGTTCGAGAAGGACTGGGGCCACGGCCAGATCGTGCTGGAGATGGTCGAGCGCCTGCTGGAGGAGAACGCCGTCCGGCCGACCTTCATCAAGGACTACCCGACCGAGGTCTCCCCGCTGACCCGCCAGCACCGCTCGCAGCCCGGCGTGGCCGAGAAGTGGGACCTGGTGATCTTCGGGACCGAGATCGGCACCGCCTACTCCGAGCTGGTCGACCCGGTCGAGCAGCGCGCCCGCCTCACCGCCCAGTCGCTGCTGGCGGCCGGCGGCGACGTCGAGGCGATGCAGGTGGACGAGGACTTCCTGCGCGCCCTGGAGTACGCGATGCCCCCGACCGGTGGCCTCGGCCTCGGCGTGGACCGCCTGATCATGCTGCTGACCGGCAAGAACATCCGGGAGACGGTGCTCTTCCCGCTGGTGAAGCCGGAGCCGAAGGCTTCCGCCGCGACGGCGGAGAAGACCGAGGAGGAGTGACCTGATGGACTACGTCAGCGCGATCGTGCCGCCGCTGGTCATGGCGATCGGCTTCGGATTCCTGGTGCGGGCCATCGTCCGCAGCCAGGGCGGGGCCCAGCGGGCCAAGGAAGACGTCGACTGATCCCGCGCGGGCCGACAGGCCCCGTGAGGACCGGCGGGCGGAACCCGCGACCGACGCCGTCAGCCGCCCCGAACGACCGGCGCGCCGCCATTCCCGATTCCCGGGGGTGGCGGCGCGCCGGTTTGGCGTACTTCACAAGATTTGCCCCATTCACTCCCTATCCTGGCCGCACTATGGTCCGGCAACTCGGCGAACTTGAGAACGCCATCATGACCCGGGTGTGGCAGTGGAACCGACCGGTCACGGTTCGCGAGGTTCTCCTGGATCTGCGGTCGGAACGCGAAATCGCGTACACCACGGTGATGACCGTCCTGGACAAGCTCCACAGAAAGGGCTGGCTGCGCCGCGAGCGGGTCGGTCGGGCCTATCGATATGAACCGGTCTCCTCGCGTGAGGCGTACACGGCGGCACTGATGAACGACGCCTGGGCCACCAGCGACAATCCGGCGGCGGCCCTGGTGCACTTCTTCGGCCTGATGTCCCCCGAGCAACGCGAAGCGCTCCGGGACGCCTTGCGGGTGGCCGCTCTGTTCCCGCCCGATCCGACCGGGGCGGATTCCGCGGACGACGGACCCGATACCGGTGCGACGGAACCGGGAGCGGCGCGATAACGTCCGGGACCATGGAGGTCACCATCCGCCGGGCGCGGACCACGGACGTGCGGGCAGTGCGCAGGCTCATCGACACCTACTCGCGCGACGGCATTCTGCTGGACAAGCCCACAGTCACACTGTTCGAATCCGTCCAGGAGTTCTGGGTCGCGGAACGCGACGACAACGGCGTGGTGGTGGCCTGCGGCGCGCTGCACGTGATGTGGGAGGACCTCGCCGAGGTCCGCACGCTCGCGGTGGATCCGGTCGTCCGGGGCACCGGGATCGGGCACCTGCTGTTGGAGAAGCTGGTGCAGACGGCACGCTGGCTGGGCGTCCGTCGGATTTTCTGCTTGACGTTCGAGGTCGCGTTCTTCGCGAAACACGGTTTCGTCGAGATCGGCGAGCTCCAGGAAACCGATGATGGTACGACAGACCCGGCGGCGATCGCTACGGATGTCTATGAAGAACTCCTCCGCTCGTACGATGAAGGCGTCGCCGAGTTCCTCGACCTGGAGCGGGTGAAGCCCAACACACTGGGCAACTCGCGCATGCTGCTGCACCTCTGAGCCGCTCCACCCGGGTCAAGGGTTTGTGTTTTCCGGAGAAAGGCGCTTTCCTTTCCTTAGGCAATGGGTCGTTTAGCGGAAAGGGAAGCCCGTGGCACAGAGGGTGCAGGTCATTCTTGAAGACGATCTCGACGGCGGTTCGGCGGACGAGACGGTGACGTTCGCGCTCGACGGCGTTGCCTACGAGATCGACCTGAAGAGCGCCAACGCGGACAAGCTGCGCGGTCTGCTGGCGCCGTACGTGGAGAAGGGCCGCAAGCAGAGCGGCCGGCTCGCCGGTGCCCGTCGTCCGGGCCGCAGCGCCGCGGCGCGGCCGTCCGGCGGCGGTGCCCCGGACACCGCCAAGATCCGCGCGTGGGCCAAGGAGCAGGGCCTGGAGGTCAACGATCGCGGCCGCGTTCCGAGCAACGTCCGCGAGGCCTACGAGAAGGCCAACGCGTCCTGATCCCGGCACCGCAGGCCCGCCGGAGCGGGTGCGGGGCCCCGGCGGCCGGAGGCGGCGCCGCCATCACACGCACGGGGCGCGGAGGAGTCTCCTCCGCGCCCCGCGGCGCGTGCCCGCGGGGCCGCCGCACCGGGGGCCTGCGGGGCACGGGCTCGGGCGGCGGAACAATCACGGGCTGTGCAACGCTGTAAGGGCGAAGCGGTAACGAGGACACCCGGGACGGCGTACCCGGCCCCGGCCGCCGTTGAACCGCCGTCACCACGGCCCGACTTCTCGCCAGGCGAACACCGCCACCGCGGAAACTGCGCGAGAACCGCCCCGATACCGGGTATGAATGCAGGTGGACGGGTTCTTCGGCCCGTCCAGGGGCAGTATGTGCGACCGGCCTGACGGTTCCGGCCGCGCCCCGGCGGCGCGTGTTCGCCGATGGCGTAGCGGAATCCGGTGCATCCGGCCCGCCTGCGGGAACACCGTTTCCCAGCATCAGGTTGGGATTGGTGTCGGCTGGTCGCGCAGCATCTCGCTCCTCTACCGGGGAGTGAATCCGTGGGCCGCGCCGCTGAGCGGGACTAGCATGCGGAAGGACAGGGCGGGGACGGACCCCGAACTGCCCGACCGCTCTGAGGAGCGATAAACGATGTTCGAGAGGTTCACCGACCGCGCGCGGCGGGTTGTCGTCCTGGCTCAGGAAGAAGCCCGGATGCTCAACCACAACTACATCGGCACCGAGCACATCCTCCTGGGTCTGATCCACGAGGGCGAGGGCGTCGCCGCCAAGGCCCTGGAGAGCCTCGGGATTTCTCTTGAGGCCGTTCGCCAGCAGGTCGAGGAGATCATCGGCCAGGGCCAGCAGGCCCCGTCCGGTCACATTCCCTTCACCCCCCGGGCGAAGAAGGTGCTGGAGCTGTCGCTCCGCGAGGCCCTTCAGCTCGGCCACAACTACATCGGCACCGAGCACATCCTGCTCGGCCTGATCCGCGAGGGCGAGGGCGTCGCCGCCCAGGTCCTGGTGAAGCTGGGCGCCGACCTCAACCGGGTGCGCCAGCAGGTCATCCAGCTGCTCTCCGGCTACCAGACCGGCGGCGGCAAGGAGTCGGCCACGGCCGGCGGGCCCGCCGAGGGCACCCCGTCGACCTCCCTGGTCCTGGACCAGTTCGGCCGCAACCTCACCCAGGCCGCCCGCGAGGCCAAGCTCGACCCGGTCATCGGGCGCGAGAAGGAGATCGAGCGGGTCATGCAGGTGCTGTCCCGCCGCACCAAGAACAACCCGGTGCTGATCGGTGAGCCCGGCGTCGGCAAGACCGCCGTGGTCGAGGGCCTGGCCCAGGCGATCGTCAAGGGCGAGGTCCCGGAGACGCTCAAGGACAAGCAGCTCTACACGCTGGACCTGGGCGCCCTGGTGGCCGGCTCGCGCTACCGCGGTGACTTCGAGGAGCGCCTGAAGAAGGTGCTCAAGGAGATCCGCACCCGCGGCGACATCATCCTGTTCATCGACGAGCTGCACACCCTGGTCGGCGCGGGCGCCGCCGAGGGCGCCATCGACGCCGCCAGCATCCTCAAGCCGATGCTGGCCCGCGGCGAGCTGCAGACCATCGGTGCCACCACCCTGGACGAGTACCGCAAGCACCTGGAGAAGGACGCCGCACTGGAGCGCCGCTTCCAGCCGATCCAGGTCGCCGAGCCCTCGCTGCCGCACACCATCGAGATCCTCAAGGGTCTGCGCGACCGCTACGAGGCCCACCACCGGGTCTCCATCACGGACGCCGCCCTGGTCGCCGCCGCCACCCTGGCCGACCGGTACATCTCGGACCGCTTCCTGCCGGACAAGGCGATCGACCTGATCGACGAGGCCGGCTCCCGGATGCGCATCCGCCGGATGACCGCGCCGCCGGACCTGCGCGAGTTCGACGAGAAGATCGCCGACGTGCGCCGCGAGAAGGAGAGCGCGATCGACGCGCAGGACTTCGAGAAGGCCGCGTCCCTGCGCGACGACGAGAAGCAGCTCCTGCAGGCCAAGGCCAAGCGCGAGAAGGAGTGGAAGGCCGGCGACATGGACGTCGTCGCGGAGGTCAACGAGGAGCTCATCGCCGAGGTCCTGGCCACCGCCACCGGCATCCCGGTCTTCAAGCTGACCGAGGAGGAGACGTCCCGCCTGCTGCGCATGGAGGACGAGCTGCACAAGCGCGTCATCGGCCAGAAGGACGCCATCAAGGCGCTCTCCCAGGCCATCCGGCGTACCCGTGCGGGCCTCAAGGACCCGAAGCGCCCCGGCGGTTCGTTCATCTTCGCCGGCCCGTCCGGCGTCGGTAAGACCGAGCTGTCCAAGACGCTGGCGGAGTTCCTCTTCGGTGACGAGGACGCGCTGATCGCGCTCGACATGTCCGAGTTCTCCGAGAAGCACACCGTCTCCCGGCTGTTCGGCTCCCCGCCCGGCTACGTGGGCTACGAGGAGGGCGGCCAGCTGACCGAGAAGGTCCGCCGCAAGCCGTTCTCCGTCGTCCTCTTCGACGAGGTCGAGAAGGCCCACCCGGACATCTTCAACTCGCTGCTGCAGATCCTGGAGGACGGTCGCCTGACCGACTCCCAGGGCCGCGTGGTCGACTTCAAGAACACCGTCATCATCATGACGACCAACCTCGGCACCCGGGACATCTCCAAGGGCTTCAACCTGGGCTTCGCGGCCACGGGTGACACCCAGACCGGGTACGAGCGGATGAAGGCGAAGGTCGGCGAGGAGCTCAAGCAGCACTTCCGCCCCGAGTTCCTGAACCGCGTCGACGACATCGTGGTGTTCCACCAGCTGTCCGAGGACGACATCATCCAGATCGTCGACCTCATGATCGACAAGGTGGACGAGCGGCTCAAGGACAAGGACATGGGCCTGGAGCTCAGCGTCGAGGCCAAGAAGCTGCTGGCCAAGCGCGGCTACGACCCGATCCTGGGTGCCCGTCCGCTGCGCCGCACCATCCAGCGCGAGATCGAGGACCACCTCTCCGAGAAGATCCTCTTCGGTGAGCTGCGGGCCGGCCACATCGTCGTCGTCGACGTCGACGGTGAGGGCAAGGAGGCCAAGTTCACCTTCCGCGGCGAGGAGAAGTCGGCCGTCGCGGACACCCCGGCCGCGGTCGCCTCGTCCGGTCCGGACCTGACGAAGTAACCCAACTTTTAACAGACAACTTCACAGCCACCGAGCCCCCGGCGTTCGCGCCGGGGGCTCGGTGCGTTCCGGCCCCTCCGCGGTCGGCACCGGTACGGACCGGGACGGCGGCTTCCGCATGGGCTGGTACGGGTGCGCTCGGTTTCTCAGCGAGCTTTAACCAACATACGGTTGACAGACGGTCAGGTGATAGGGAGTCGCGGAGGATAGCGCCGTGACCATGTCACGGTCAAGGTCTATCTTTTCTGTGCACGCTTGTATCAAATGACGTCCACCTGTCTTTCATTTTGGTTTGCCGGGCTTTGGCCAAGAGCTGGGCCCCGGTCGGGGAGGACGTCACAACGTTGAAGAGCACCAGGAGAACCGCTGCGGCTGCCACGGCCGCAGCGGTCATAGTCACGCTCGGCGCGGGCCTGTTCCCGGGCACCGCCGTCGCCGCCGGCTCGGCCCCGGTCCCGCGGGACCCGGCCGAAGCCGTCCAGAACACCGAGCACAACCTTCCGGGCCCGCTGACCGCGAAGGTGGAGGCGGAGCAGAAGGCCGCCACCGAGAAGCTGCTCAACGGCACCGCCGAGGTCGAGCAGCACAACGGCAGCACCAGCGTGAAGCTCGGCAAGGACAAGTACGTGGAGCTCGCCCGCGAGCGCACGGACAAGATCTTCACCATCCTGGTCGACTTCGGTGACCAGGTGGACAACACCACCAAGACGCCGGACGGCAAGGTCAAGTACGGCGGCGAGGCCGGCCCCAAGCACAACGAGATCGAGAAGCCGGACCCGGCCACCAACAACTCGACCCAGTGGCAGGCCGACTACAACCAGCAGCACTACCAGGACCTGTACTTCGCCAAGGACAAGCCCTCGCTGAAGACCTACTACGAGAAGCAGTCCTCGGGCCGCTACTCGGTCGACGGCGTGGTCCAGGACTGGGTCCGGGTGCCGTGGAACGAGGCCCGGTACGGCTCCGACTACTGCGGCTCCAACGTCTGCGCCAGCGCCCAGGACCTGATCCGCGACGCCGTGGACATCTGGTACAAGGACCAGCAGGCCAAGGGTCAGACCGAGGCCCAGATCAAGGCGACCCTGGCCTCGTACGACCAGTGGGACCGCTACGGTTCGCACCACGACGGGAACTTCAACCAGCCCGACGGGTACATCGACCACTTCCAGATCGTGCACGCCGGCGAGGACAAGTCGGCCGGTGGCGGCAAGCAGGGCACCAAGGCCCTGTGGGCGCACCGCTCGTACGTCTACGGCAACCTGCAGGGCTCGGCCGGTCCCGAGGGCAACAAGCTCGGCGGCGTCCAGGTCGGCAGCAGCGGCCTGTGGATCGGCGACTACACGATGCAGCCCGAGAACGGCGGCCTCGGCGTCTTCGCCCACGAGTACGGCCACGACCTCGGTCTGCCGGACCTCTACGACACCGCCGGCAAGGGCATCGACAACTCGGTCGGCTTCTGGTCGCTGATGTCCTCCGGTTCCTGGCTCGGCGAGGGCAAGAACAGCATCGGCGACATGCCGAACGACCTCGACGGCTGGAGCAAGTACCAGCTCGGCTGGCTGAAGGCGGACCGCGCCAAGGCCGGCACCGAGTCGACCCACCACATCGGCCCGGCGGAGTACAACAGCAACCTGCCGCAGGGTCTGATCGTCGACCTGCCGAAGAAGAGCATCACCACCGACATCAACAAGCCGTTCGGCGGCACCGGTGAGTGGTGGAGCGGCAGCGCCGACAACCTGAACGTCACGCTCACCCGCGACATCGACCTGACCGGCAAGGCCAAGGCCAGCATCAACGCCAAGGCCTGGTACGAGCTGGAGCAGGACTTCGACTACGCGTTCGGCGAGGTCTCCACCGACGGCGGCAAGAACTGGACCGTCGTGGACGGCACCTGGAACGGCACCGCCCTGCCGCGCGAGAACGGCCGTCCGGCCCTCAGCGGCCAGGTGGCCGCCTGGGGCGACCTGTCGTTCAACCTGGACGCCTTCGCGGGCCAGAAGATCAAGTTCCGCTACCGCCACACCAGCGACGGCGGCCTGCACTTCCGCGGCCTGACCCTGGACAACGTCGCGGTCGTCGCCGACGGCGCCACCGTGTTCAGCGACGACGTCGAGAACGGTGACAACGGCTGGGTGGCCGACGGGTTCTCCCGCTTCAGCGGCTCGTACACCAAGGACTACGCGCAGTACTACATCGCGGAGAACCGGCAGTACGTGTCCTTCGACCAGACCCTGAAGACCGGCCCGTACAACTTCGGCTTCGCCGACAAGCCGGGCTGGGTCGAGCACTACTCGTACCAGCCCGGCCTGCTGATCTGGTTCTGGGACGAGTCGCAGACCGACAACAACGTCAGCGCCCACCCGGGCCACGGCCTGGTCCTGCCGGTCGACTCGCACCCGGCCCCGCTGAAGTGGTCCGACGGCGCCCTGATGAAGCCGCGCGTCCAGGGCTTCGACTCCACCTTCGGTTCCCGTCGCGTCTCCCCGCTGACCCTGCACAAGGCCGGCGTCGAGACCGTCATCCCGAAGGCCAAGGGCGTCGACGAGTTCAACGACCTGAAGTCGTGGTGGAGCAAGGACAACCAGTACGCCGGTGTCGACGTCCCGAAGACGGGCACCAGCATCGAGGTCGAGAACGAGTCCTCGAACTACCTGGAGACCTGGATCCGGGTCCGCCCGGTCGACAACTGATCGTCACCCCCCGGGTAGCGATCGGCCTGTGACCAGGCAGCTCTGACAACTCCACGTCCGGCCCGTCCCCGCAGCGCGCGGGGGCGGGCCGGACGCTTTGTCAGGCCCGGCCGGCCGCCAGCCGGTCCAGGAAGGCGGCGGCCGCCACCGTGACGTCGGCGGCGGTCCAGTCGAGGGCGGGCGCCGCGGCCGTGACCTCGGTCATCGACAGCCCGGGCGGCCCGCCCGCGCGCCAGGCGCCGAACAGCCCGATCCCGGTGTCCTCGGCCAGCCCCAGTCCGGCCTCCTCCAACTCGCCGACCGGGTACGGCAGCCAGAGCTGGAACTGGTGGGTGTGCGGCGGGGCCGGATGCACCCGGGCGCCGGGGACGGCGGCGAACGCCCGGGCCAGCGCCGCAGCGACCGTCCGGGCGTGCGCCACGTACCCGGGCAGCCGCGGCAGTTCGCGCTCCAGTCCGGTCAGCGCGGCCAGCGCGAACGGCCACTGCTGGTAGAGCTGCCCGCCGTAGCGGTGCCGCCAGGCCCGGGCGGTGCGGACGAAGCCGCCCGGACCCGCCAGCGCGGCGCCGCTGATCCCGCCGAGCGTCTTGTAGAAGGAGACGTAGACCGAGTCGGCCAGGGCGACGACCTCCGGCAGCGGCCGGCCGAGGGCGACCGCGGACTCCCAGATCCGGGCGCCGTCCAGGTGCAGCGCCGCACCGTGCTCCTCCCGCACCACCGCTGCCAACTCCACCAGCTCCGCCCAGTCCGGCAGCACGAACCCGGCGTCGCGCAGCGGCAGCTCCAGGCTGAGCGCGGCGTACGGCTCGTCCAGGGCGCGCAGCTCCTCGGCGGTGGGCTGGCGCGGCCCGGTCGTCGGCCAGAGGCTGCGCAGGCCGGACAGGACGCCGAGCGCGTGCCGCTCGTGCCGGTCGGTGTGGGCCAGCGGGTGGGTGACCACGGTGCGCGGGCCGGCCGCCTCGGCGTGGATCCGCAGGGCGATCTGCTGGGCCATGGTGCCGGTCGGGAAGAAGGCCGCGTCCTCGGTGCCGAGCAGCTCGGCGACCCGGTGCTCCAGGGTCCGGACCACGCCGTCGCCGTACTGGTCCGGGCGGCCGTCCAGGTCGGGGACGGCGTGCGGCCCGGCGGCGGCGTCCGACCCGGGAGCGGTGTCCGGCCCGGGGCCGGCGTCCGGGAGCGGGCCGGCCAGGTCGGCGAGGCGTTCGCGGATGCTCTGCGGCCGGACGCCGGACAGCAGCCGCTCGCAGCCGCGCAGGGCGGCGAAGCGGCGGTCCGGCAGGCTCGGGCGGTCACTGGCGTCGGGGTCTTCGCTCCTGTTGCCATACATGGCTCGATGGTGCCGCAGCGGGCCGGACCGGTCAGCGGTCCGCACGAAAGCGGTTCGAGCCCGCCAAACCCGGGCCGCGCGTGGCGCTGGTCACAGGTCCGCGGCCCGGTACGACCGGCGGTAGTAGCGCGCCCGGGGGAACCGGCGGGCGCGCCGGAGCGGACCTGGACGATCGGATCTCATGATCGGTACTCCATCGGTTTGAATCTCCGGCGCCACGCCGACTACACGCCGTAGTACGTCACCCCGTTTGGGACTCCGCTCGGTGACCGTTACACCTGAGTGGTCCCCCGCTCAGCACGCGCCCGAACGGGCCCTTCGTGCTGCCCTCGTACGACCCGTGAGGTACGGCAAGCGATGTCCAACGTCCCGCCCTTGGCGCCGGCCCTGCGCCGGCTCGCCGCCCGTGCGGCGGCCCGGGCCGCGGCCTGGCAGCCCCGGCTCGACCACGCCGTCCGTACCCATGCCGTGCCGCTGCACACACTCGCCGCCCGGACGGCGGCCCGGGCCGCGGCCTGGCAGCCCCGGCTCGGCCACGCCGTCCGTACCCACGCCGCGCCGCTGCGCACGCTCGGATCGCCCCGGCACACCACGCTGCCCGGCAGCCGGCAGCGGGCCGAGCACGACCACGCGCTGGTCTCGGCCGGAGCGGCCGCCGTGCTGCTCGCCGGCGTGCTGCTGGTCGCCACCCCGGGCTCGGCCTCGGCGCAGACCGTGCTGCCCACCACCCCGGGCAGCTCGGCCTTCACCGTGCCGAAGGTGGACGTGCCGAGCGCGGGGCTGGTCCAGGTGGCCGGACCCAGCGCCTACAAGCTGCCCGACGGCGGCGACTCCGCGCAGCAGTCCGTGGCCGTGGCGGCCAACCTGCTGCCGTTCGACCCGCCGGCTCCGGAACCGGCACCGGAACCGGAAGCCGCCGCCGAGCCGGCTCCCGAGCCCGGACCCGCGCCCGATCCCGGGCCGGCCCCGGCTCCCGGATGGTCGGCGCCGGTGCCGAACGCACCGACCAGCAACCCGTACGGGAAGCCCAACCGCAGCTACGCGGCCGGGTACCACACCGGGGTGGACTTCGCGGTCGCCCCGGGCACGCCGCTGCTGGCGGTCGGCGACGCGACCGTGGTGTCGGCCGGCTGGGACGGCGCGTACGGCAAGGAGGTCGTGCTGCGACTGGCGGACGGACACTTCGCGCAGTACGCCCACATGTCCTCGGTCGCCGTCTCGGCGGGCGAGCGGGTGTCCGCGGGCGAGCGGATCGGCATGTCCGGGAGCACCGGCAACTCGACCGGGCCGCACCTGCACTTCGAGATCCGCACCAGCAACCGCTACGGCGCGGTGGTCAACCCGATCGCCTACCTCGCGGGGCACGGCGTCACGAACTTCTGAGCCGCCCCGCGGCCCTCAGCCGGCGCCGGGCGCGGGGTGGCTGATCCGGGCGCCGATCTCCAGCGCGATGTCCCGGGCCGCGCCGATCGCCTCGTCCAGGTCGGCGGGGGGCAGCCGCTCGCCCCACACGTTCGGGGCGTGACCGCAGTCCGCGTTGTCCTGCTTGACCAGGAACAGCGACGAATGGACGGTGAACAGCGCCATCGCGGCACGCAGCCGGTCGTGGAAGTCCGCGTCCGGCCCGTGCACCAGCTGCATCATGGTGATCATGCGATCCCTGAAGGCCAGCCCGGCCGGGGACTCGCGCAGCGCGGGCTGGTTCTCGTGGAAGAAGCGCAGCAGCGGGGCCCGCTCGGCCATCCCGTCCGCGAAGCGGCGGATCAGCTCGTCGCGCACCTCCGGGCTCCAGACCTGCTGGCGGCCCCACGCGACGGTCTCGTCGATCGGCGCGGCCATCCGCTCGACGATGCCCAGGACGATGTCGTCCTTGGTCTTGAAGTGGTAGTAGAGCGCGGCCTTGGTGACGCCCAGGCGGTCGGCGATCTCGCGCAGTGAGGTCTGCTCGTAGCCCTGCTCGGAGAAGAGCTCCAGCGACACCTCGATGATGCGAGCCCGGGTGTCGCTGCGGGGGCTGTGCGGAGTGCCCATGGCCTGCCTCATGACTGCGTCGGTGACTACTGCGGACCCCGGGACGGCGGCCGCCCCGGACTCATTCTCCCTGCCCAGAAGGCCGGTCGAGAAACTGGCTTGACGACCGGCTAGTAAACAACCTACCGTGCCGACGATCGATAAACTAGCCGGGCGACAAGTAAGTGAGCCGCCGCACGGCACGACGCTCCGTCCGAACCACCCTCCGGGAGACCCCTCTCATGTCACAGCCCAAAACCACCGGCCCGGCGCCGGAGGACAGGACGGCCGAGGAGGAGCAACCGCGGTCGCCCCGCGAGATCCGCCTCGTCATGGTCGGCCTGGTCGTCACCATGCTGCTGGCCATGCTCGACAACCTGATCGTCGGCACCGCGATGCCGACCATCGTCGGTGAGCTCGGCGGCGCCGAGCACCTGTCCTGGGTGGTCACCGCGTACACCCTGGCCACCGCCGCCTCCACCCCGATCTGGGGCAAGCTCGGCGACATGTACGGCCGCAAGGGCAGCTTCCTCACCTCGATCGTGATCTTCCTGGTGGGCTCGGCGCTGTCCGGCCTGGCGCAGAACATGAACGAGCTGATCGGCTTCCGCGCCGTGCAGGGCCTGGGCGCCGGCGGTCTGATGGTCGGCGTCATGTCGATCATGGGCGCGCTCGTCCCGCCGCGCGACCGCGGCAAGTACCAGGGCATGTTCGCCGCGGTGATGGCCCTCGCCACCGTCGGCGGCCCGCTGGTCGGCGGCTTCATCACCGACCACCTGAGCTGGCGCTGGACCTTCTACATCAACCTGCCGCTCGGCGTGATAGCGCTCGCCGTGGTCGTCGTGACCCTGAAGCTGCCGAAGGTCCGCAGCTCCGCCAAGATCGACTACCTGGGCGCCGTCCTGCTCACCACCGGCATCACCTCGCTGGTGCTGATCACCACCTGGGGCGGCCAGCAGTACGCCTGGGGCTCCAAGGAGATCCTCGGCCTGGGCGCGCTCGCCGCCGCCTCGCTGATCGCCTTCTGCTACGTGGAGCAGCGGGTCGAGGAGCCGATGCTCCCGCTCAGCCTGTTCCGCAACCTGAACTTCACCCTGGTCTCGATCATCGGCTTCATCGTCGGCTTCGTGATGTTCGGCTCGACCGTCTTCCTGCCGCTCTACCAGCAGGTCGTCCAGGGCGCCTCGGCCACCAACTCCGGCCTGCTGCTGATGCCGATGATGTTCGGCATGCTGGTGATATCGCTGGTGGTCGGCCAGGCCGTCACCAAGACCGGCAAGTACCGGATCTTCCCGATCATCGGCACCATCGTGATGACCGCCGGCCTGATCCTGCTCTCCACCATGGGCACCGGGACCAGCAGCTTCACCTCCGCCTGCTGGATGATCGTGCTGGGCGCCGGCATGGGCTTCCTGATGCAGATCACCATGCTGGTCGCGCAGAACAGCGTCGAGCTCAAGGACATGGGCGTGGCCAGCTCCACCGCCACCCTGTTCCGCACCATCGGCGGCTCCTTCGGTGTCGCGCTGTTCGGCGCGCTGTTCAACAACCGGGTGACCGACACCATGAAGGAGCGGCTCGGCGAGCAGGCCGCCGCCGGCGGCGGCGTGCAGGACCCGGGCCAGATGAGCCCGGCCGCGCTGCGCAAGCTGGACCCGGCCATCCAGGACGCCTACCACCACGCGGTGTCCAACGGCATGCACACCGTCTTCCTGTGGGGCGCCGGGGTGGCCGTGATCGCGATCGCCGCGGCGGTGTTCCTCCGCGAGGTGCCGCTGCGCGGGACCGGCAAGGGCGAGAAGCCGGCCGAGTCCTCGCTGGAGGCGGCGGCCGTCTGACGGCCCCCGCACACGACGGCGCCCCCGGGAGGTTCGTCCGCCCGGGGGCGCCGGCGTGTTGCGCCGTTTACTGGGGCAGCCGGGAGACGCCCAGCTCG